>JANLYC010000347.1:0-9745 GCA_031365435.1 Nocardioidaceae bacterium | reverse complement strand
GCGTCACGATGGCGCGCTGCCGGTCCGACCGGCCACATTGTCGAGGAAACCCGCGAGCTGCCCGACCGCCACGTCAGCGGCGTCGAACAGCTCCGGCCAGCGCCAGAAACCGTGGATCATGCCGAGGAAACGTGTCGCGGTCACCGGCACCTCCGCCGCGACCAGTCGCTCGGCGAGCCGCTCGCCCTCGTCGCGCAGCGGGTCATGCTCCGCGGTCAGCACGAGGGTGGGCGGCAGGCCCCGCAGGTCGGCCGTCAGCGGATGCAGCTCCTCGTTCGACAGGTCGGCGCCGGTGTAGCACTGCCAGTACCAGTCCATCTCGGCTGCGGTCAGCCCACCCGTCTCGGTGCGGTACGACGGTTGGGTCCCCCTCGGATCGACACAGGGGTAGACGAGTGCGATCGCGGCGAGATGCTCGTTGCGTCGGGCCGCGATCAGAGCGAGCTGGCCGCCGGCGCTGTCGCCGACGACTGCGACGCGTGCGGCGTCGATGTCCAGCGCGTCGTCGTAGCCGCGCAACCACGCAAGGACGGTGTCGACGTCGTCGGATGCGGCCGGGTAGACATGTTCGGGCGCCCGTCGGTAGTCGACGGCGAGGACGGCCCAGCCCGTCCGGTTGGCCACCCGACGCCAGTGGGCGTCATGCGTGTCGAGGTCACCCAACACCCAACCTCCGCCATGCAGCGCTACCAGGGTCGGCGCTCCTGGCCGGGGTCGGTACAGACGGCACGGGACGCCGTCAGCGTCCAGGTCGACCGCCGCAGCGACCTGCTCGCGCTCGTCGAGCCGGGCGGCAGCCCTGGCCTGGGCCCTGCGCTCCTCGAGATCGAAACCCGGCTCGCCGGGCCTCGGGTCGATCGTCCAGAGCGCCATCGCGCGCTCGGCCTGCGGATGCAGCATCGTGGTCAGTCGAACGTCGGGCCCACGACGCGGGACCGCTTCAGCTCGTAAAACCCGTCGACGCTGCCCAGCAGCCGGAACCCGTCCCAGAGCCGCCCCGCGTCCTCGCCGCGCGGAATCGGCGTCACGACCGGGCCGAAGAACGCGAAGCCCTCCGCGGCGATGACGGGAGTGCCGACGTCGTCACCCACCTGGTCGATCCCGGCGTCGTGCGACTTCCTCACGGCGTCGTCGAACTCGGCCGAGTCCATCGCGTCGACAAGGTCGGCGTCGAGACCAGCAGCCACGAGCGCGTCGGCGATAGTGGCTCGGTCGTGGTCCCGACCCTCGTTGTGGAAACGGGTGCCCAGCTCTGTGTAGAGCCGGTCGAGGACGTCGGGGTCCCGCTCGCCGTGACGCTCGACCGCCGCCTCGAGGACCCGCACCGGACCCAGGGCCGAGTCCAGGAACGACCGGTAGTCGTCGCTCAGGTTCTGCTTTTCCTCGTTGAGCACAGCGAGGCTCATGACGTGCCAGGAGACCCTGATGTCGCGGACCTGCTCGGCCTCCTTGATCCATCGGGATGTGATCCATGCCCAGGGGCAAGCCGGGTCGAACCAGAAGTCGACGGGGGTGCTGGTGGGTGTCGCGGGTGCGGTCGACATGTCCCTCCTCGGGAACGCGGGCTGGCCCCGGCCCGGGACGGGCGACGGGACTCCTCACAAAGTGGTTGCAACTGCAGATCCGGATTCTTCATTCCCCATACCCCATGCAAAGATTGCCCCCATGCCTGGGATCAACCTGACACGGGACGAAGCCGCGGAGCGGGCACGTCTCCTGCATGTCTCGACGTACGACATCACGCTCGACCTGACGACGTCGGACTCCACGTTCGCATCGACAACCGTGATCCGCTTCTCCTGCCGTGAGCCCGGGGCGTCCACGTTCGCCGATCTCGTGGGTGCCCAGGTGCACGAGATCACTCTCAACGGCCGGATGATCGACCCCACGGCGTACGTCGACAGTCGCATCCCCCTCGATGACCTGCAGACCGACAACGAGCTCCGCGTGGTGGCCGACTGTCGGTACAGCCACACGGGCGAAGGTTTGCATAGGTTCGTCGATCCCGCGGACAAGCTCGTCTACCTCTACACCCAGTTCGAGGTCCCCGATGCGCGCCGTGTCTTCGCCACGTTCGAGCAGCCCGACCTCAAGGGCGAGTTCGTCTTCCACGTGACTGCCCCGTCTCATTGGCAGGTCGTCTCCAACTCCCCGACGCCGGAGCCGATCGACCTCGGGCTCGGTAAGTCCGGGTGGCACTTCGAGCCGACCAAGCGTATGTCCACCTACATCACGGCTCTCGTCGCCGGTGAGTACGCCGTCGTGCGGGACAGCTACCACGGCAGCCGGGGCGAGATTCCGCTGGGCATCTTTCTGCGGGAATCGCTGCTGCGACACCTCGACGCGGACGACATCTTCGAGGTCACCAAGCAGGGGTTCGCGTACTTCGAGGACCGCTTCGACATGGCGTACCCGTTCGGCAAGTACGACCAGCTGTTCGTGCCCGAGTACAACATGGGGGCGATGGAGAACGCCGGCTGTGTGACGTTCCGCGATGAGTACATCTACCGGAGCCGCCAGACTCGGGCGGCGTACGAGGGTCGGGCCAACACGATCTTGCACGAGATGGCCCACATGTGGTTCGGCGACCTCGTCACGATGAAGTGGTGGGACGACCTCTGGCTCAATGAGTCCTTCGCCGAGTGGGCGTCACACCAGGCCGCCGCCGATGCCACCCAGTACGACGACGCTTGGACCAACTTCTGCAATGCCCGCAAGACGTGGGCCTACCGCCAGGATCAACTGCCCTCCACACACCCGATCGCGGCCGACAACTTCGACCTCGAAGCCGTCGAGGTCAACTTCGACGGCATCACGTACGCCAAAGGGGCCTCGGCGCTCCGTCAGCTCGTCGCGTGGGTCGGACAGGACGAGTTCTTCTCCGGCTTGCGCACCTACTTCCAGCGACACGCCTTCGGCAACACCGAGCTGGGTGATCTGATGAAGGCGCTCGAGGCGTCGTCCGGTCGCGAGCTCGGGTCCTGGACGAAGGAGTGGCTGCAGACTTCTGGCGTCAACATCGTCCGGCCACGCTTCGATGTCGACGCCGACGGCGCGTTCACGTCGTTCCGGGTCGAGCAGTCGGCGCACCCCGAACACCCGACGCTGCGCCGCCACCGGCTCGCGGTCGGACTCTACGACCTGTCCGAGACCGGCCTGGTCCGCCGCCAGAGCATCGAGATCGACGTGGCCGGCAGCGAGACCGAAGTCCCAGAACTGGTCGGCCAGAAGCAACCTGACCTGGTGCTGCTCAACGACGGCGACCTGACCTACGCCAAGGTGCGGCTCGACGACCGCTCGCTCGCCACGATCGTCGAGCACATCGACACGTTCAACGAATCACTCCCCCGGGCGCTCTCGTGGAGCGCGGCCTGGGACATGACGCGCGACGCCGAGATGCGGGCCAGCGACTGGGTCGACCTCGTGCTGCGCGGCCTGCCCATCGAGACCGACCTGTTCGCCGTGCGGTCGCTCGTGTCCCGCACGGGTCAGGCCGTCGATGAGTTCACCGCGCCTGAGAACCGTGAGGAGGTCGGATCCCGCTGGGAGGCCGGTCTGCTCGCCCTCGTGCACGCGGCACGGCCGGCGAGCGACCAGCAGCTCGCGTTCGTTCGTGGGCTCGCCCAGGCGGCACGTCACGACGACTCACTCGACCTGATCAGTGGGTTGCTCGACGGCTCCCGCTCTCTCGAGGGGCTGACGGTCGACACCGACCTGCGGTGGCAGCTCCTGCACGGGCTCGCCCGTGAGGGCCGCGCCGACGAGGAGGCCGTGGACGCCGAGCTCGACCGCGACATGACGATCTCAGGGCAGGAGTACGCCGCCGCCGCGCGGGCTGCGATGCCAACCGCTGAGGCCAAGGCGCATGCCTGGCGCGAAGCGGTCGAGAACCTCGACATCGCCAACGAGACCTTGCGCAGCATCGCCCTCAGCTTCAACCAGCCCGGTCAGCAGGAGGTGCTGCGGGACTACCTCCCCCGCTACCTCGAGGTGGCGGAGACCGTCTGGGAGAAGCGCGGCGTCCACATCGCCTCGACGATCCTCGGAGCGATGTACCCGAGAGCACTGGCCTCGCAGGAGATCCTCGACACGACCGACGCCTGGCTGGCGACGACCGAGGCCAACCCGGCTGCACGGCGGCTGGTGTCGGAGAACCGCGACGACGTCAAGAGGGCGCTCGCGGCTCAGACGCACGACCGGCAGGGCTGAACCGGCGCGCCACCGCCGAACCCACGGCTACGGGGTGTCGGTGTGGAGGGACCGCACCGGCTTGGCCAGAGCGCCGAGCTGCTGAAGCCCCGCCATCAGGCCCCGGGTGAGATCTCCTGTAGCGAACGCCGACTGCATGTTGATGGCCGCCAGCGCCGCCTGGTGGTTGGTCAGGCTGCGGCGTACGTGCGAGCCGGTCACGATCTCGAGCACGTGGGCAGCCGGGTCGACGTGGATGAGGACGCTGGCCGGCGGGTCGTCGAGCCGGGCGTGCAACCGCTCGGCATGTGAGCGCGGATCGCCTTCGGACGCACCGACGTGCACCGAGAAGGTCCGACCCGAGACGCGCTCGGCGTCGGCGATCGCTTTGGCAATCTCCTGCCGTTGCAGAGCCGTGAACGCGTCACCAGCTGGCACTGGCGCCCCCTACGTCGTCGGCGGGCTTGTCCGGCGTCGCCTGGCCGGTCGAGATTGCCCGCTGCTGTGGCTCCGAACCCTCGGCCGCGGGAGCACCGAACCACTCCGACTCGGCGTTCCACTGCTGGCTGGGCCGGTAACGCGGGCCCTTCGCGAGCGACGGGGCCATCACGAGCAGGGTGATCCCGACGATGATGGCCAGCGTGATGCCCCCGAAGAAGAGCAGTGCGTGCAGCGTCGACATCGGGTGCGGGTCGTTCCAGCTGTCGGTGATTTCGGCGAGGGTCACGGCCCACACATTACTGCCTGAGTCCGGCCGCCTCGACTCCGACCGGGACCTCGCGGCGCTGGGCAACGACTCTTGTACGGTCTAGTGGTGTCACCTCGGCGTGACCGCCCGAATCGCCCCCTGACGACGAAGGATCACCGTGGCTGCAACTGACGCCTGCGAAACCGGAGACGACCTCTGTCGATACGTGGCCAACCTCACCGGAAGCAAGTGGCTGGCGACCGCATCCAACTGGCTGATCGCCAAGCCGGCCGCCATCCTGACCCTGATCGTCATCGCCGTCATCGTGCGCTGGATCGTGCACCGGGCGATCGACCGGCTGGCCAAGCGCGCCGCCGAGGCCACGGTGCCCGGCGTGATCGCGCGTGGCCGCGTGCCGCAGATGTTCCTCGAGCACAACGTCGCGCTCGCCGAAAGACGGCAGCAACGCGCCGAGACCATGGCCGGCATGCTCAAGAGCGTCACGACCGGCGTGGTAATGACGATCGTGCTGTTCATGGTCGTGGCCCAGCTCGGCTACAACATCGCGCCGCTGATCGCGAGCGCCGGCATCATCGGGGTGGCGCTGGGGTTCGGCGCGCAGAGCTTGGTCAAGGACTTTCTCAGTGGCATCTTCATGATCCTCGAAGACCAGTACGGGGTGGGCGACTCGGTCAACCTGGGCATGGCCAGCGGGATCGTCGAGGCCGTGGGGCTGCGGGTGACGCGGATCCGCGACGTCAACGGCACCGTCTGGTACGTGCGCAACGGAGAGATCCTCGCCGTCGGCAACATGAGCCAGAACTGGGCGCGTACGGTGCTGGACATCCCGGTCGCCTTCTCCGAGAACCTGGCTCGGATCCGCGAGCTGTTGCGCGACGTTGCGCACGACCTGTGGGAGGACCCTGAGTATCGCGGCGACATCCTGGAGGAGCCGGAGGTGTGGGGGGTCGAACGATGGGACCCTGACGCGGTTGTGGTGCGCGTGGTCCTCAAGACGGCGCCGCTGCAGCAGTGGTCGGTGGCTCGCGAGATGCGCGAGCGCATCAAGGACCGGTTCGACGCCGAAGGTGTCGAGATCCCGCTCCCGCAGCGCGTGGTCTGGCACCGCAATGCTCCGGGGTTCGACTCCGGCGATCAGGTCCCGGCCGCCGACGCCGCGGGGCCGTCGGACTGAACCTCGTGGCATGACGAGGGCCGGACGCCGCGCGGGCGTCCGGCCCCTCGTTGCCTGTGGAGCTGGTGACGGTCGGTTGCCGCTGTTCAGTCCTTGAGAGCGGCGTCGAGCGTGATCGGCGTGGCCCTGAGCGCCTGCGACACAGGGCAGTTGGCCTTGGCATCCTCGGCGGCCGCGACGAATTTGTCGCTGCTCAGCCCTTCGACCCGGGCGCGGACCTTCAGGCGGATCTCGGTGATGCCTTTGCCCGGTACGAAGTCGACCTCAGCTGTGGTGTCGAGCTCCTGCGCGGGGTTGCCACCGCCGGCCAGGACGTTCGAGAGCTGCATGTTGAAGCACGACGAGTGTGCCGCGGCGATGAGCTCTTCGGGGCTGGTGCGACCCTCGGGCGTCTCGGTGCGCGCGGCCCAGGTGACGTCGAACGTGCCGAGGTGGGACGAGTCGAGAGAGACGGTCCCGGCGCCCTCGAAGAGGGTGCCCTCCCAGTGGGCGTTGGCGGTGCGGGTCGTGGCCATGGTGACCTCCAGGTCGTGGGGATGGTACGGGTGGACAGGTTCAGATCGCCTCAGCGGCGGTCGGATTTGCCGGTACGGGTCGGGCGCTTGACACAATGGAGCGGTGACGGCATCTGAGCAGACCGAACAGTCCTTCTACGACGCCGTCGGCGGCCACGACACGTTCGTGCGGCTCGTCGACCGATTCTATGCCGGGGTTGCCGCCGACCCAATCCTGCGGCCCTTGTACCCCGAAGAGGACCTCGGCCCGGCCGCGGAGAGGTTCCGGATGTTCCTCGAGCAGTACTGGGGCGGCCCGACCATGTACTCCGACACCCGCGGCCATCCCCGGCTCGGGATGCGGCACGCGCCGTTCGCGGTCACTCCCACGGCCCGCGACCGGTGGCTCGCGCACATGCACGCGGCGATCGGTGAGTCCGGCATGTCGCCGGAGCACCAGCAGCAGTTCTGGGAGTACGTCAACCGCGCTGCGCACTTCCTGGTCAACACCTTCGAGGACGAGCCCCCGGCCGCTCCCGGCCCCTCGCTCGTCTGAGCGCGGGATCAACTTGCTCCGGCGTCGGCCATGAACTTGTTGAGCACCGCGCGCTCGACCTCGTTGAGGCGACGGGGCGCTCCGGTCTCCATGTCCACGGGCGCGAGCACGGTCGAAGCCCGGCCGTACAGGATCCGCTTGTCGTCAGGTCCGGCCTCAGCGATCTCGTAGCTGACGGTGAATGACGCGCCGCCCACCTTCGAGACCCACATCTCGATGGGGTACGGGTCTTGCCGGAACACCATCGGGCGCCGGTAGTCGATCTCGGCGCGCACCACCAGCACGCCCTGCGCGAGGCCCTCGGCGCCACGCGCCGGCGCATGGACGAACAACATGTCCACCCGGGCCTCTTGCAAGTACTCCAGCCAGGTCACGTTGTTCACGTGGTTGTAGGCGTCGAGGTCCGACCACCTAGGCTTGAGGTTGAAAACGTGTCTGGTCACGGTTCATCTTTGCAAAGCACCGGAGGACCGGCTACCCGGCCCGCTCCCGGTGCGGCGTACTGCGACCAGGCGAGCCCGCTGAGACCGGAGGCCCCATGCCCGAAGCCGTCATCGTCGCGACCGCCCGCTCCCCCATCGGACGTGCGGGCAAGGGTTCGCTCGTCGACATGCGCCCCGATGACCTGACTGCCTCGATGGTGTCGGCCGCGTTGGAGAAGGTGCCCGAGCTCGACCCCGCCGACATCGACGACCTCATGCTCGGCTGTGGCCTTCCCGGTGGCGAACAGGGCTTCAACATGGCACGCGTGGTCGCCGTGCTGCTCGGGTACGACCACCTTCCGGGTACGACGATCACCCGCTACTGCTCCTCGAGCGTGCAGACCTCCCGGATGGCGTTCCATGCGATCAAGGCAGGCGAGGGTGACGTCTTCGTCTCAGCGGGCGTCGAGACGGTGTCGCGGTTCGCGAAGGGCAGCTCCGACAGCCACCCGGACACCCGGAACCCTTCCTTCGCAGCCGCCATGCACCGCACGAGGGCGGCGACCGAGGGCGGCGGCGAGCGTTGGCACGACCCACGGGCCGACGGCCTCGTCCCAGACATCTACATCGCGATGGGCCAGACGGCAGAGAACCTCGCCCGGTCGCGCGGGATCACCCGGCGGGAGCTCGACGAGTTCGGCGCCAGGAGCCAGAGCCTCGCGGAGAAGGCGATCGCGGCCGGCTTCTGGGAGCGCGAGATCGTCCCGGTCACGACGCCGGAGGGCACGGTGGTCAGTCGGGACGACGGACCTCGCGCCGGAGTGACCTACGAAGCGGTGTCGCAGCTGAAGCCGGTGTTCCGGCCCGACGGCCTGGTCACGGCCGGCAACTGCTGCGCCCTCAACGACGGGGCCGCGGCCGTGGTGATCATGAGCGACACGAAGGCGGCCGAGCTCGGCGTCACGCCCCTGGCGCGGATCGTGTCCACGGGTGTCACAGCGCTGTCACCGGAGATCATGGGCCTGGGTCCCGTCGAGGCGACCCGGCAGGCCCTGGCCCGCGCAGGTATGACGATCGACGACATCGACCTCGTCGAGATCAACGAGGCGTTCGCCGCACAGGTCGTGCCGTCATACCAGGATCTCGGGATCGATATCGACAAGCTCAACGTCAACGGCGGCGCCATCGCCGTCGGTCACCCCTTCGGAATGACCGGGGCACGTCTCCAGGCGACGATGCTGAACTCGCTGGACTTCCACGACAAGACCACCGGACTCATCACGATGTGCGTCGGCGGCGGCCAGGGTATGGCCATGATCCTCGAGCGCCTTCGTTGAACCGTGACTTGTGGCGCCTTGAACCGTGACTTGTGGTGCCTTGAACCGTGACTTGCGGCTCGATGAACCGCCAGTCACGCAGCAGCGAGCGGTCAGCTGTGTCGCGAATGCTGGACGCAAGTGACCGCTCGAGCTGAAGCGAACGTGGGGTCCTTCGGTCAGGACTGGAGAACGGCCTCGATGGCGAGCACGACAGTGATCTTGTCGCCGATCATGAGCTTGTCGCCGTCGAGCGGGATGTTGAAGTCGATGCCCCACTCCTTGCGCGACAGCGTCGT
Organism: Nocardioidaceae bacterium; assembly: GCA_031365435.1. Taxonomy (GTDB): domain Bacteria; phylum Actinomycetota; class Actinomycetes; order Propionibacteriales; family Nocardioidaceae; genus JANLYC01. Next base: position 587 of record JANLYC010000347.1, on the reverse strand, counting down.
GGACGCCTCGAAGCCGACGCGCTGGCCGCCCCAGGGGTCGGTTCCGCCGCCGAGGTAGTCGACCGCGAGGTCGACGGGCTTGGTGACCCCATTGATGGTCAGGTCGCCGCGGGCGACGAACTGGCCGGCCTGGTCGACGATCCGGGTGCTCTGGAACGTCATCGTCGGGTTCGCCTCGACGGAGAAGAAGTCGCTGGACCGCAGGTGGTTGTCGCGGTCGTCGTTGCGGGTATCGACCGAACTGAGGTCGATGCTCGCGGTCACGGAGGACTCGAGCGGGTTGTCCGCAACGGTGACCGTGCCCTCGAAGGTGCGGAACTGGCCGCGCACCTTGCTCATCAGGTGGCGGACGGTGAAACCGACCTCGGAGTGCGAGGGGTCGATGACCCATGAGCCGGCGGTGAGGCCTTCGAGTTCAGAAACGAGCGTGGTGGTCATGGTTGGTGCTCCTCGGTTAGTTGATATTTCAACTTGATACTGACACCGTACACGAACATAGTTGAAGAATCAATTATTCCTCGGTAAGATGATGGTATGACGACTCGGTGGCTGGATTCGAACCAGCAACGCGCGTGGCGGGCCTATCT
>JANLYC010000325.1:0-7220 GCA_031365435.1 Nocardioidaceae bacterium | reverse complement strand
AGTTCTCCAACGCGCCGGTACGACGTACGAGCGAGAGGTAGATGACCATGATCACCACCGACACGGTGGCCAGCGCGGCCGCGAAGGGGATGTCGGTGGCCTGCCGGTCGAAGACCAGGTTGCCGAGCATCTGGGTGGTGCCGCCGACGTTCTTGACCGCGATGTAGTCGCCCAACGACAACGAGAACGTGAAGATCGACCCCGCGATCAGCGACGGCACGACCATCGGCAAGGCGACGCTTCGCAGCGTCCTTCCAGGTTTCGCCCCCAGGTCGCTGGAGGCCTCGAGCAGCGAGTCAGGGAGCTTCGTGAAACCGGCGTACAGCGGCAAGGCCATGAATGGCAGCCAGAGGTAGGCCAGCGTGATGGTCACCGACGTCACCCCGAAGCCGGGCGTCCACCCGAAGGCAGACTCGAGCACGCCGCCCGGCGTGACCATCGCACGCCAGGCGAATGCCTTGACGAGGTAGCTCGCCCACAGGGGCGTGAGCAGCGCAACCACCAACACCTTCGCGACCAGGGGACGCGCGACCTTCGCCATGTAGAAGGCGATCGGTAGCGCCAGCACGGCGTCGATGACCGTGACAGAGGCCGCCACCATGATGGTGCGAAGAATGACCGTGCGGTAGACATCCTGCTCGTAAAGCTTGCGGAAGTTGTCGAGGTTCCAGTCCCGGGTCACGGTCACGCCGAAGTCGACCCGCCAGAAGGCGGTGACGAACAACGCGAGGATGGCGACCAGGTAGATCAGACCGAGCCACAGCAGAGGTGCAGCGACCAGTCCCGCGACCCGTGCACCGCCGTGCCGGTGCAGGAAGGCGGAGGCGCGCCGCGGCCCTGTGGACCGCGGCGGCCGGAGGTTCCGCCCCGCTGACAGTGGTGCCCCTGTCACGTCAGCCCTTGATCTCGGTCCAGGCATCCGTCCAGTCGTTGTAGTCCGTGCAGTCGACATCGGTCCGGCCGTCCAGACATTCCTTGATCGGAGTCGTCCAGAAATCGATCTTGGAGATGTAGCCGGTGTCCGTGGCGTGGTAGGTCTTGCAGAAACCCTTGCTCGCGTACGCACACGCCTTCGGGTTCGCCGGTGCCTCACCGAACCACTGCGCGACCTGGGACTGCACCTTCGGACTGGTGATCCAGTCGAGCCACATGTACGCGCAGTTCACGTGGTTGTTGTCCGAGGACACCATCCAGGTGTCGGACCAGCCGGTCGACCCGCTCTTGGGGAACACCGTCGCGACGTTGGGCGTGATGCTGGCGGTGTACTCCCAGGTGGTGCCGATCACCGACGACCCGTTCTTGAACGACTGCGACTCCTTGGCGTAGTCAGACCAGTACTCGCTGATGTTCGCGTTCTGGTCCTTGAGGAGCTGGACGGCTGCGTTGAGCTGGCTCTGGTCCAAGGCGTACGGGTTCTTGATGCCGAGGCTCGGCTGGGTCTGCATCAGGTAGTGCGCCGCGTCCGCGATGTAGATCGGTGAGTCGTAGGCCGTCACCTTGCCGGCGTACTTGTTCGCGAGGTCGAAGACTGCGTTCCAGTCGGTGGGCGCAGGTTTCACGACATCCTTGTTGTACATGAGCAGGTTGGCGCCCCAGCCGTGCGGGATCCCCCACATCTGACCGTCGACGCTGTTGTAGTCCTGTTGCTGGAGGAACTTCGACGTGTCGGCGTAGTTCGGCACGAGGTCGGTGTTGATGGGCTGTACGTCGCCGGCGGCGATGAGCCGCAGGGTCGCGTCGCCGGAAGCGGAGACGACGTCGTAACCACCGGCGTGCATGAGGCTGACGGCCTCGTCTGAGGTGCCGAACTCCTTGACGTTGACCTGACACCCGGTCTTCTGCTCGAACGGCGTCACCCAGTCGACGCTGGGGCTGTTCTTGCCGGACTCGGCATACCCGGGCCAGGCGAGCACAGTCAGCTTCCCCTCGCCCTTGCCCACCGATGTGGCCATCGGGATATCGGGCGCCTTGAAGCCGCCGGCGCCCGGCTGCGACGTGGTGTTGTCGCTGCTCGTGCCGCAGCCGCTGGCCACCAGGGCCAGCGCAGTGAGCACGGTGAGACTGCCGGTACGACGAACAAGCCGTCGCGGGTGTGTTGCGGTCATGAGTCCTCCAACGTTGAGCGGCTGGGTTGGTCGTGGATCGCGACGCTGTGCTCCGTCCGCCAGCTGAGCTGGACGGGTTTGTCGCGGTAGTCGAGCACGTCGGTGGACGACGCCTGCAGGTTCTGCTGCAGCGCGACCAGCCGCGCTCCGGCGTCGAGGTCGACGATGAAGCGCGTGGATGCGCCGGCATAGACCACCTCCGCCACGGTTCCCCTGACCGACGTGACGCCGGGATCCTCCGGCGGCCGTCCGTCGATGTCGATGCGGATCTTCTCGGGACGGACGCTGAAGGTGCCCGCCTGTCCGAACAGGGTCTTCGCGGCCGCCCCGGTGATGAGGTTGCTGGTGCCGACGAACCCGGCGACAAAGGCGCTGTTCGGCTGCTCGTAGATCTCTGCTGCCGTGCCGATCTGCTCGATCCGGCCGTTGTTGAAAACCGCGATCCGGTCGCTCATCGTCAGCGCCTCGTCCTGGTCGTGGGTGACGAAGACGAAAGTTATGCCCACATCTCGCTGCAGACTCTTGAGCTCGACCTGCATCTCCTCGCGCAGCTTGAGGTCAAGGGCCCCGAGCGGCTCGTCGAGAAGCAGGACCTTCGGCGCGATGACCAGCGCCCGCGCCAGCGCGACCCGTTGCCGCTGGCCGCCAGAGAGCTGACTGGCCCTGCGGTCACCATGGGAGTCCAGCCGAACCTTCGCCAGGGCCTGGTCAGCCAGCTCCCGGCGCCTGGCTTTCGCGACTCCGCGCACGCGCAACCCGTAGGCGACGTTGTCGCGCACGTTCATGTGCGGGAAGAGCGCGTAGTCCTGAAAGACCGTGTTGACGTTGCGCTCGAAGGGCGCCTGGCGCGTGACGTCGGCGCCGTCGAGCGAGACAGTGCCCGCGTCGGGTGTTTCGAAGCCCGCGATCATGCGCAGGACCGTCGTCTTGCCCGACCCCGACGGGCCGAGCATCGAGAAGAACTCACCGTCATTGATCGTCAGATCGATGCCGTCGACCGCCGTCACGGATCCGAAACGCCGAGTCAGCCCCCGCAGGTCGACGGCGGCACGGGCAGCGTCGGAAGAGGCCGTGTCGGCATCGTGACCCCCGTCGGTCGTCGTCGCCACATCGGCACCCTACTGGGCGCGACGCCCCGGACGCACGCGCTGCCCGGTCCCGCGACCCGTGTTGTCACGACTGGCCCACCGTGACGCCAGGTCGGGACCCGTTCCCCTGTCCCTCTAAGGTGAAGGCATCCACCGCGCGACCACGGGAGCAATCGTGTCGAAGACCACCCACCCGTCCACCGCACCGTTCGACCTGTTCGGGATCGACGGCTTGCTCGACGACGAGGAACGTGCGATGCGCGACACGGTGCGTCGCTTCTGCGACGACCAGATCCGTCCCCACATCGCGCGCTGGTATGAAGAGGCCGACCTGCCGGCGCGCGAGCTTGCCAAGGAGCTCGGTTCGCTGGGTCTCATGGGCATGCACCTGGAGGGGTACGGCTGCGCCGGTACGAGCGCGACGGCGTACGGCCTTGCCTGCCTCGAGCTGGAGGCCGCCGACAGCGGGGTCCGCAGCCTCGTGTCGGTGCAGGGCTCGCTGGCGATGTTCGCCATCCGCCGTTACGGCAGCGACGAGCAGAAGGAACACTGGCTGCCTCAGCTGGCCGCTGGTACTGCGATCGGCTGTTTCGGGCTGACCGAGTCCGACTTCGGCTCCGACCCGGGCGGCATGCGCACCCGTGCCCGGCGCGACGGGGCCGACTGGGTGCTCAACGGTACGAAGATGTGGATCACCAACGGCTCCATCGCCGACGTCGCCGTGGTCTGGGCGCAGACCGACGACGGCATCCGCGGCTTCGTCGTCCCGACCGACACCGCGGGCTTCTCCGCGCCGGAGATCAAGCGGAAGATGTCCTTGCGCGCCTCGGTGACGAGTGAGCTCATCCTCGACGATGTCCGCGTGCCGGAGGCGGCGATGTTGCCCGAGGCGCGGGGTCTGAGCGGTCCCCTGTCCTGCCTCTCCGAAGCCAGGTTCGGCATCGTCTTCGGCGCGCTGGGAGCCGCCCGTGACTGCCTCGAGGTCACGATCGACTACGCCAAGAGCCGGCAGCTCTTCGGCAAGTCGCTGGCGGCATACCAGCTCACCCAGCAGAAGCTCGCTGACATGACCCTCGAGCTCGGCAAGGGCATGCTCCTTGCGCTGCACCTCGGGCGCATCAAGGATGGCGCCGGCATCCGCAACGAGCAGGTGAGCCTGGGCAAGCTCAACAGCGTTCGGGAGTCCATCGCGATCGCCCGCGAATGCCGCACGATCCTCGCGGCCAACGGCATCACGCTGGAGTACCCGGTCATGCGGCACGCCAACAACCTCGAGTCGGTGCTGACCTACGAAGGAACGTCCGAGGTGCACCAGCTGGTCATCGGTCAGGCACTCACCGGCGAGTCCGCCTTCCGCTGACAGAGCCCGCGACCGGCGGCCCGGGGAACCAGCGGCCGACCGTCAGGGCGACGGCGACGATGGGGATACCGAGGACGGCGACCAGCGTCGGCACGGCGACGAGACCAGCCGCCAACGCGAACGCGCTGTAGACGCTCAAGGCGACCACCTCGGTCGCCAGGCCGTACACCGACGTGACGGTGGCGCGCGCCGGCCCGGCGATGACCTGCTGCAGCCTGGCCTCGGCGACGATCATCGTGTTGTTCAGCATTCCGTAGCCGACAGCGATGGCCACGAAGCCGGCGTAGGGCCAGATCACAGCGCCGATCGAGATGAGGCCACCGCCGATGACGATCACCGCCGCCATGGTGCGCGACCCCATACCGGCCGTACGTCCGGCGAACGCGGTTCCCACCACCTGCCCGACCACGGCCGTCCCGATGAGGAGCGGGATCGTGGACGTGGCAACGCCGTGATCCCGGGCGACCAGCGGGAAGTACTCGTCGTATGCCGTGAGCCCGATGAGGAGGGCGGCGATGAGCACGACCCGACGGACGTCGACACACCTCGACGCTTCGCGGACGCCGGCCCGCAGCATGGCGACGTACGGCGACGCGAGCGCCTCGGTCTCAGCCAGCAGGTGATGCGACTCGTTCGGCTTGCGCGCCCCGACCGAGAACGGCAACGTCGCGGCCAGCAAGGCCTGGCCGCCTGCGATCGCCACCGAGGTCCAGCCGACCAGGCCGTAGCCACCGAGCGCGAACAACGGCGCTGCCAACACAGTCGCCAGGAGGTTCGCCATCATCGCGGTGGAGTGGGCCCAGCCGATGAGGCCGGGGTAGACCACGTCGGCTCCCCGCAGTGCGAGCTCGTCGTAGAGCACCGACTCGAAGGTCCCGGACATGAGCGCGCTGGAGAGGCCCCACAGGACGAAGCCGAACGCATAGCCGGTGTATGTCGGGACCAGCATCCAGGCGCTGAACGCTGTCGCGTAGATGAGCGCCGAGACGACGAGCAGGAGCCGGCGGTCGATGGTGTCGGCCCAGGCGCCGGAGGGCACCTCGCAGGCGAACGACGTCAGCGACCAGATGATGAACAGCGTCGAGATCTGCCCGGTCGAAACTCCATGGTCTCCGAACAGCAGCGCATAGACGCTGTACAGCGGGACCAAGTCGCGGGACGCGTGGTAGGTGAGGACGCGCAGCCTGAACCTGCGCGGAAGGACCTAAGTCGGACTCGCAGGGAAACGCATGCTCCACCATATGCCGATCGACGCGCTATGACAGACCGGACACACAACGGATTTCGTTGTTTCGCTCGAGATTCACCACGCAGTGTCCCTGCGATCGCCAGTCTGGCCACGGATTCACTTGCCCCGACACTCGGAGGTGGGGCAGACTGGTAGCCATGTCGATCGATCAGAGCCTCGCCAGCACAGCACTGGACCACGCTGCGCTCCAACAGTCTGCACGCGACCACCTGTGGATGCACTTCACGCGCATGTCGTCGTACGAAAACGCCGACGTCCCGATCATCGTGCGAGGCGAGGGGCCGTACATCTACGACGCCCACGGCAAGCGCTATCTCGACGCGCTGGCGGGGCTGTTCGTGAACCAGCTCGGCCACGGCCGCACCGAGCTCGCCGAGGCGGCTCAGCGACAGACGCAGCAGCTCGCGTTCATGCCGCTGTGGTCCTATGCCCATCCCAACGCGATCGAGCTGGCGCAGCGGATGGCGTCGTACGCGCCGGGCGACCTGAACCGCGTCTTCTTCACCAGCGGTGGCGGCGAGGCGGTCGAGACCGCGTGGAAGCTGGCGAAGCAGTACTTCAAGATGACCGGCAGGCCCGGCAAGCACAAGGTGATCAGTCGGGCGATCGCCTACCACGGCACGACCCAGGGCGCCTTGTCGATCACCGGACTCCCTGAGCTGAAGGCGATGTTCGAGCCGCTCGTGCCGAGCACCTTCCGGGTACCGAACACCAACATCTACCGCGCGCCCATCCACGGCGACGACCCCGAGGCGTTCGGCCGCTGGGCCGCCGACCAGATCGCCGTCGCGATCGAGAACGAAGGCGCCTCCACCGTGGCCGCCGTCTTCCTCGAGCCGGTGCAGAACGCGGGCGGCTGCTTCCCGCCGCCACCCGGGTACTTCCAGCGCGTCCGTGAGATCTGCGACGAGTACGACGTGCTGCTCGTCAGCGACGAGGTGATCTGTGCGTTCGGGCGTCTCGGACACATGTTCGGCGCCGAGCGGTACGGCTACATGCCCGACATGATCACCTGCGCCAAGGGCCTCACGTCCGGCTACGCCCCCCTCGGCGCGATGATCGCTACCGACCGCCTCTTCGAGCCGTTCGCGAAGGGCGACGCGTCGTTCGCGCACGGCTACACCTTCGGCGGCCACCCCGTCGCCACCGCTGTGGCGATGGCCAACCTCGACATCTTCGAGCGCGAGCACATCAACGAGCACGTGCTCGCCAACCAAGATGCCTTCCGCAACACGCTCGAGAAGCTCTATGACCTGCCGATCGTGGGCGACGTCCGCGGCGACGGCTACTTCTACGGCATCGAGCTGGTCAAGGACAAGGCCACCAAGGAGACCTTCAACGACCAGGAGTCCGAGAAGCTGCTTCGCGGCTTCCTGTCCAAGGCGCTGTACTCAGCGGGCCTCTACTGCCGGGCCGAC
>JANLYC010000283.1:0-2257 GCA_031365435.1 Nocardioidaceae bacterium | reverse complement strand
CGGCTATGCCGGTGTCGCCCCGAAGGCGAACCTGATGTCGCTCGACATCATGAACGACCAGGGTCAGGCCACCGTTGCGGATGTCGTCGCAGCGGCCGACTGGATCCTCAAGAACAAGAGCACCTACAACATCAAGGTCGCGAACTTCTCACTGCACTCGGTCAACCGGGCAAGCGTCCGCTTCGACCCGATCGACCAGGCTGTCGAGAAGCTGTGGCTGAGCGGTGTCACCGTCGTCGCAGCCGCGGGTAACTACGCGGTCAACGGCGCACAGAGCGGCGTGCAGTTCGCGCCGGGCAACGACCCGTTCGTGATCACGGTCGGAGCAGCCGACATCGGTGACAGCATCGGTGCCGGCGACGACATCAACGCTCCGTTCTCGGCCTGGGGCTACACCCCGGACGGCTTCATGAAGCCGGAGATCGGCGCACCCGGTCGCTACATGATCGGGCCGGTGCCGACGAACGGGCTCATGTACAGCCAGCACGCCGACCACGTCACCTCGCCCGGTTACATGCAGCTGAGTGGCACGTCGTTCGCGGCCCCGGTGGTTGCGGGTGCGGCGGCGATGCTCCTGGCCCAGCATCCGGACTGGACTCCGGATCAGGTCAAGGGCGCGCTCATGCTGACTGCGACCCCGCAGGTGAAGGTGAAGCTCAACCAGCTCGGTGTCGGTGACGTGAACATCGCCCTGGCGCGGTCTGCGAAGGTCAAGACCCCGCCGAATCCGAACGCAGCGATCAACAAGTTCGTGGTCACTGCGGCGGACGGGACCCGGGTCTTCGACTCGGCGGCCTGGAGCGATGCAGCGTGGGCCGACGCGGCCTGGGCGGATGCTGCCTGGAGCGACGCTGCCTGGAGCAGTGCGGCCTGGTCTTCTGCCGCCTGGTCGAGCGCAGCGTGGTCGGATGCAGCCTGGGCCAGCGCGGCCTGGGGCACGGCAGCCTGGAGCGATGCAGCCTGGAGCGACGCCGCGTGGAGCGACGCCGCATGGGCTGACGGAGCCGAGGGCGAGGCGACGGTTCCCGTCGACTCGACGGACGCCGATGCGGCGACGCAGGACGCAGCGCTCGCAGCCCTCGGCATCGTGGACGCGAGCTGCGATCCAACGGTGTCGGACTGCGGCCCGGTCGCGACCGCCACGTCGGTTCTGCCGAACGTGCCTGCAGCACCTCCGGCACTGCTCCCCTAACGAGCAGCGCCTCTACCCTGACAGCGAAGCGGGCCCCCTCACCGGGGCCCGCTTCGTCGTTTCCGGGCCAGTAGCCATGCGCGTGGAATGGTCCGAACGGGGGATGCCCGGCCACCCGGGCGGCCCGATACTCCCTACATGGCTCTGCGGCCAGACGTCCCTAGTTCGAGGGGCATCCTCCTTTTGAAAGCACGGCCATGAGCGCCGTGCACGAGTCGCTGCCCGGCGACGAGCGCGTCGTCGAGCTGCCCGGGTTCGAGGATCGCGAAGACGAGTCGCACGACGGACTTCCGCGCGGCGCCCGCATCTATCTCGTCGCCCTGGGCGCCGTGGCGATCGCCGCAGCCGGCAAGTTCTATCTGCACGTCCCGCAGATCCATCACCACTGGGCCGAGCTCGTCATCCTCGCGACGGCAGCCTCGGTCGCGCACGTCTTTCCGGTCAAGTCGCCTCGGAACCTCATGTACCACACGTCGGTCGTGTTCCTCGTGGCCGCGGCGCTGCTGCTCCCGCCCGAGCTGCTCGTGCTCATTCCGCTCGTGCAGGCGATCCCTGAGTGGCTGAAGGAGCGCTACCCGTGGCCGATCGCGGTCTTCAACATGTCGAGTTACACGCTGGACGCGCTCGTGGCGTGGGGTGCTGCGCACCTGATCATCCACCACGGAAGCGGAGTCATCGCCTCCAACGACGCGCGCTTCGCGGTCGGCGGTCTTGTCGCGGCAATCCTCTTCGTCGCAACGAACCACGTGCTCGTCGCGACGATCCTCAAGCTCGGTCGTAACCACACGTTCCGCGAGACCGGTCTCTTCACGGCGGAGAGCCTCTCGATCGACCTCGTGCTGACCGTCCTCGGCGTGTCGCTCGCAGCATTCTGGAACTGGAACCCGTGGCTCATCTTCGCGGCGCTCGCGCCGCTCGTCGTCGTCCACCGCTCGCTCAGCGTCCCGCAGCTCCAGGCGGAGGCGCGCGTCGACCCGAAGACCGGCCTCTACAACGCCCGCTACTTCGCGACGACGCTCGCGGCGGAGATCGCGCGTGCCAGCCGCTTCGACCGGCCCATGTCGT
>JANLYC010000282.1:0-2283 GCA_031365435.1 Nocardioidaceae bacterium | reverse complement strand
CCCAGAGCTTGGGGAGCCGGTGCCGCAGGTCCAGGGCGTCTCCGACGAGCCGTTCCGCGGCGGCGGTGGAGGTGGCGAGCACGACCCCGAGCTCGGCCGGTGCGAACTCCGCCACGCTCGGCGTCCCGTCACCGCCGAACTGGACCAGCTGTTCCGACCCGGGCAGCAGCGGGCTGGTGGCGCGGGCGAGCTCGCTGTGCAGGTCAGCCCAATGCGCGGCGGTCTGCAGCAGCCGCACCTCGGCGCGTTCGGCATCGGCGCGTGCCTGCTCGGCGGCAGCCAGGGTGGCTGTCTCATCGAGGAGGCTGAGGTCGGTGTCGAACATGTGTTCGATTCTACCTGACCTGTCCGACATCGGCCAGCGAGTTTCGCGTTGTCCACAACGGGTTCCGGACTCGTTCACATCACGTGGTCGCGAGCCGCGTCAAGACGGCGATGAACACACGTAGGCTCGGACCGACGACCCTGACCTCAGACCGGACGAGAGGACGCCCATGCGAGTGGCGGCTGTCGACTGCGGCACGAACTCCTTGCGCCTCCTGGTGGCCGATCTCGATCCGGCGACCGGCAACGCATCACAGGTCGACCGGCGTACGACGATCGTGCGCTTGGGACAGGACGTCGACCGGACCGGCACCTTCGCACCCGAGGCGCTGGAGCGGACGTTCGCGGTGGTCGAGGAGTATGCCGCAGTGATCAGCGATCTCGAGGTGAGCAAGACCCGCTTCGTGGCGACGTCTGCCGCCCGGGACGTCAGCAACCGCGACTCGTTCACCGAGGGAGTCCGGAGTCGTCTGGGGGTCCCGGCAGAGATCATCAGTGGCGATGAAGAAGCCGGGCTCGCCTACGCAGGTGCCACCCGCGAGCTCGCCGGTGATGCCGAGCCGCCCGCGCTGGTCGTCGACATCGGCGGCGGATCGACGGAGTTCGTCATCCGCCTCGACGACGCTCAGCCGATCCAGGGCCAGTCCCTGAACATCGGGTCGGTCCGGCTCACCGAGCGCTACCTTGCCGACGACCCGCCGACCGCAGACCAGGTGGGAGCCGTCACCGACGCCGTCGAGGCGGCGCTGGCCACCCTCGAGGTGCCGATCGATGCGGCCAGAACCCTGGTCGGGGTGGCGGGAACCGTCACGACGATGGCTGCCCACGTGCTCCGCCTCGCCGCCTATGACCCCGATCGGGTGCATGGCGCCCGGTTGGCTCGGGCCGACGTGCTGGCTGCTGTGGATGAGATCGTCTCGATGTCGGTAGCCGAACGCCGGGCGCTCCCGTTCATGCCGTCCGGCCGGGCGGACGTGATCGGGGGTGGCGCGTTGATCCTGGGCTGCGTCGTACGGCGGCTCGGCCTCGGCGAGCTCCGCGCCTCAGAGCACGACATCCTCGACGGCATCGCGTGGTCGCTGGTCAGCTCCGGGGGTGGAACGCCCGCGTGAGAGCCCTACCTCATCCGATCTCGGGCGAGCTGTTCGGCAGCCCCGTACCCGTGGCGACCGGCTGGCCCGGCGATCCCGGGACCTCGACCACCGCAGTGGCGACCAGCCCGGACGACGTACGCCGCCTTGCCGGCGAGGTGACCACCGTCCCAGCGGTCGACGCGGCCATCTCGGTATGCCGGGCCTGTCCCCGTCTCGTCGCCTGGCGCGAGGAGGTGGCGGTGGACAAACGCAGATCGTTCGCCGACGAGCCCTACTGGGGTCGGCCGATCGCGGGTTGGGGTGATGAGCAGCCCCGCGTGCTGATCGTCGGGCTGGCGCCTGCGGCCCACGGCGGAAACCGGACCGGACGGATCTTCACCGGCGACCGCTCCGGCGACTGGCTGTTCGCCTCCTTGTACCGGGTTGGGCTGGCGGGCCAGTCGACCAGCGTGCACGCGGGCGACGGGCAGCAGCTGATCGGCGCGCGGATGGTCGCCGCGGTCCGGTGCGCGCCGCCGGCTAACAAACCGACACCGGCGGAGCGGGACACCTGTGCGCCCTGGCTGCACGCCGAGCTCGCGCTGATCCTCCCGACCGTACGCGTCGTCGTCTGCCTGGGCTCCTTCGGCTGGGAGGCTGCCCTGCGCGCGCTGACCCAGCAGGGTTACGACGTCCCGCGGCCGCGGCCGCGGTTCGGCCACGGCGTGAGCGTCGAGCTGGGGGCGCTCACCGTGCTGGGCTGCTATCACCCCAGCCAGCAGAACACCTTCACCGGCAAGCTCACCGAGCCCATGCTCGATGCCGTGCTGGGCCGGGCCGCCCAGCTCGCAGACCTTCCCGCGCAGTGAGGTTGCGCACTTCCTCA
>JANLYC010000232.1:0-4953 GCA_031365435.1 Nocardioidaceae bacterium | reverse complement strand
ATCGAGTCGCCCAGTGGCAGGCCGGCCACCAAGGTACCGAGAGGCACGAAGGCCGCACCCATCCCGACGGCCACGATGGAGATCATCCAGGCGACGCGCTTGACCTGCCGCTCCAGCGGACTCGGCTCATGCCGCCCTCGTTGCGACAAAGCAGCTATTCTGCCCAGCTGAGTACCCATGCCGGTGGCGAAGACGACGGTGAGTGCCTCTCCCCCCGTGCAGGTCGTCCCGCTGAAGACGATGTCAGACGCCTCGAGGAGCGGTCCGACGTGACTGGTCGCCTCGACCGTTCGCAGCAGCGGCAGCGACTCCCCGGTCAGGGTCGAGAGATCCATCTCGACCGAACCGGACAGCAGTCGCGCATCAGCAGAGACCCTGGACCCTTCGGTCACGACCAGCACATCACCCGGCACCAGCGAACGCGCCTCGACCACCGTCGTGATGCCGTCGCGGACGACTGTCGCTTGCTGGGGAAGGTAGTTCGACAGGGCTTCGACGGCACGTTCCGCATGCCGTTCCTGCACGAACGCGAACGCGGCGTTGATGAAGATGACGATGACGATCGCCACGGCGAGCAGCGTCGTACCGGACGCGGCGGCCAACGCGGCAGCCAGCCACAGCAGCAACGCCAGTGGATGGGTCAGTTGCTGGACCAGCTCACGTGGCCACTGCGACCCGCGGCGACGCACGAGCTCGTTGGGTCCGTTCACGATCAACCGACGGGCGGCCTCGCGGGCGGTCAGCCCGTTGGGGCGCGTCTGCAGGTCTCGAAGCAGGCGTTCGATCGACTCCTGGGGGTCGGGCGCTGCGCTCGTGTCCGGCTGTGCCGCAGGGACGCTCGTGCTCACCGTGACGATCCGGGCTCCTCGCCGACGGGCGGATCGAGGCCCCACCCCAGCGTCCAGTTCCGGATCTCCGGCAGGTCCTCCAGGTTCGCCACGACGTAGTCCGCGTGTTCAGCCAGCTTGCCCTCGCACCAGGCTTTGAGCGCCGCGGCGCCGGGCGGCGTCCGACCGGAGTTGTTGATGGCATCGATCACGAGGTCGTAGCGCGACGTGCGGTTGCGGACGACCATGTCGAAGGGGGTCGTCGTACTCCCCTGCTCGATGAACCCCCGCACGTGGAACCGGTCCATGTCGGGCCGACCATGCACGATCTGGTGGATCGCTCCCGGATAGCCGTGGAACGCGAACACCACGTCCACCGTGTCGGTGAACAGCTCGCTGAACAACGTGTCCTCCATGCCATGGGGGTGGTCCCGCCGACGGGAAAGGCTCATCAGGTCGACCACGTTGACGACGCGGACTCGCAGCTGGGGCAACCGCGTGCGCAGGATCTCGGCGGCAGCCACTGTCTCCAGGGTGAGGACGTCGCCCGCGCAGGCCAGGACCACGTCCGGGTCCACAGTCCCGTCATCGTTGCCGGCCCAGTCCCACACGCCCGCGCCGCGAGCGCAGTGCGCGGCCGCGTCCTCGACGGACAACCACTGCAGCTGCGGCTGCTTGTCGATGACGATCACGTTGACATACGACTTCGACCGCAGACAGTGGTCCGACACCGACAGGAGGCAGTTCGCGTCCGGAGGGAGATACACCCTCGAGGTCGAACCGCGCTGGGTGATCACGTTCTGGATGAGGCCGGGGCCTTGGTGTGAGAAACCGTTGTGGTCGTTGCGCCAAGCCGTCGAAGTCAGCAGGATGTTCAGGCTCGGAACCGGGTTGCGCCACGCCAGGTCCGCGGCCTCCTCGAGCCATTTGCAGTGCTGGATGGTCTGTGACGCGCTGACCATGGCGAACGCCTCGTAGCTGGCGAACAAGCCGAAGCGGCCGGTCAGCGTGTAGCCCTCCAGCCAGCCGTGACAGTTGTGCTCGGAGAGCACCTCCATGACCCGACCGTCGCGCGACAGGGCGAGATCATCGGCCTCGCCTCTTTCAGCAAGCATTCGGTCGGAGGCGTCGAAGACCGCCCCGAGACGGTTGCTGTTGGTCTCGTCCGGGCAGAACAGCCGGAAGTTGCGGGGGTTCCGCCGGTACAGGTCGCGCAGGAGCTCACCGAGACGCCGGGTCGACTCCGCCTGGATGACGCCCGGTGTGTCGACCGCGATGGCATAGTCGCGGAAGTCCGGGACGACGAGAGCGTCCGGCCCACTCCTGCCGTTCGCGGCGGGAGTGGCGCTCATCCGCAGGTGACCGACCGGGTTGGCCGAGCAAACCAGTTCCGACGGCGCTCCATCGTCGTCGAACAGTGCCTCGGGACCGTAGGAGCGCAGCCATGCCTCGAGGAGCCGCAGATGCTCGGGACTCTCCCTCACCCCGGCCAACGGCACCTGGTGGGATCGCCAGGTGCCGGTGACCTTGACCCCGTCCACCTCGGCCGGTCCGGTCCAGCCCTTGGGACTGCGGAGGATGATGAGCGGCCAACGCGGACGCTGCCCGTCCCAGTGGCCGCCGGCGGATCGCGCGGTCAGCTGGATCGTGCGGATCCGGCGCCAGCACTCGGCCATGGCCCAGGCGAACCGCTCATGCATGCCGGGCAGGTCTTCTCCGGTGACCTCGAGGACGTCATACCCGTGGCCGTACAGCAGAGCGCGGACCTCGGCCGGGTCCTTGCGAGCCAGCACGGTCGGGCCGGAGATCTTTGCACCGTTGAGATGGAGGACCGGGAGGACTGCCCCGTCCCGCTGCGGGTTCAGGAAGGACACGCCTTTCCACGAACCCTCGAGCGGCCCGGTCTCCGCCTCGCCGTCCCCCACGACGGCGAGCGCAATGAGGTCGGGGTTGTCCATCACGGCCCCGAAGGCGTGCATGAGGACGTAACCCAGCTCTCCTCCCTCGTGAATCGATCCCGGAGTGGTCACGGACACGTGACTGGGGATACCGCCGGGCGTCGAGAACTGGCGAAACAGTCTGCGCAGACCTGCCTCGTCCCGGGTGACGTGAGGATACGTTTCGGTGTAGGTGCCCTCGAGGTACCCGGCCGCCACCAGGGCCGGTCCACCATGCCCTGGCCCGGCCAGATAGAGCACCTCCTGACCGGTGCGGGCGATGAGCCGAGATGCATGCGCGTACACGAAGCTCAGGCCGGGGCTCGTTCCCCAGTGGCCGAGCAGTCGGGGTTTGATGTGCTCGGTGCGCAGTGGCTCGCGCAGCAGCGGGTTGTCCTGCAGGTAGATCTGCCCGATCGTCAGGTAGTTGCTGGCCCGCCACCAGGCGTCGACGGCGTCACGTTCCCCCGGCTCAAGACTGGCGAGGCCATCGGCGAGCTGGGTCACCTCGTCGACACCGGGGACTACGGCTCGGGCTTGGGATGTGGTCACCACAGATTCCTCACGGGATCACGTGCGGGGCGCAGCGGCCGGACGAGCCGACGCAGGGGTCGAGTATCGGCTCGTCCGGAGCTGAGGATCGCTACTTGAGAACCGGGGTGCGTTCTGCGGATCCGGCTGCTCGTTCTCCTTCTGCGGACGGGAGCAAGCGCTTCCTGGTTTCTCAGTGTGCCGTTACGGTGCGGCCCGGACGACCGGCCGAAGTCACGACCCGAAGGTACGAAAGTCCTGATTCTCAGACCCCAATCCGTGTGCGGGGCGTGTGGTCCGGCTGCAGTCCTCAGGCGGAGACGGGGGTGTCACTGCTGAACTTGCGAGCGAGCTCTTCGCCCCAACGTCGGGCGCGCTCCTCCTCACCCGGGACCAGCTCGTTCTCGCGGTCGACGAGGAAGCTCTCAGGCCTGGCCACCAGCCCGGCACCGTGATGCTTCAGTCGCTTGGCGATCGCTCGCGAGGCGCGCCCGGTCAGTGCCGGCGGCCCGTCGAATCGCGTGTCGAAGGCAGCCGCCTTTGCCGAGATGGGCCCTACGCGCTCGAACCACTCGCGCAAGCCGTCCCCGATGGCCGTGGGCTCGACCGTCAAGCTCTTCCCCAACGCCCGAGCCGTCTCGACGGCCGAGCGTCGCGTCCTCGGCCAGGGCATACCGTGGGCGTGCGTAGGGGCTCCCACGACGACCAGGTCGACCTGCTGGAGCAACACCCGGTCCACCTCCGTGACGGGCAACACCTCTGCAGAGCAGACTGTGGCGAGACCTTCGCTGATCGCCGAGGCGATGCGGTGGGTGTTTCCGTACATGGACTCGAAGACCACCAGGCTTCTCATCGCGCGTCTCCTTCTGTCGTGCTGGGTGGGCCGGGCGGAATCGGCTCGGCCGCTTGGACGGACATGCTGGGCGCTGCGGTGACCTTGAGGACACTGCCGGTCTCCCGACGTGGGGTGAGCGGCACCGGTTCGGAGCCGGCGGGCCAGCCCACATGGACCACGATCTGCGGGCTCCGCGCCCCTGCCAGGAGCTGCTCCTCGAGCTGGGCGCGGGTGGTCTCTTCCTCCACGACCTGGCTGTCGAGCCTGGTGGCAAGACCTAGGCGGGTCGCCTCCAACAGCAAGGCACTCAGTGCCTCGCCGGCGCGAAGTCGGGACATCGGGTCGTCGGAGGACGTGCACAGGAGCAACGCCGCCTCTCCGGACTCCTCCTCAGCCTCTCCCGGCGTCTCGACCAGGTTCGCCTCGGGCATCCCTTCGCGCGCGTCGGCGCCAACACTGGCCCAGCGGCTCATCTCCTTCTCGTAGACGCGGTCGCCCTGTCGCTTGTCGACCACGTGCCGTTTCAGGGACTCCCACAGGTGTTCGGCCGACGCATCCGTCAAGGGCTGGGCGACGACACCGTGCTCGGCGGCCAGCTTGACCAGCGTCTGCACATGACTGTCCGGCACTTCCCACGAGCTCATCACCCGGCGGTCCGAACGCCGCCTCGAGATGGCGTCGGCCCAGGTGGTCATCTGCTCGGTCGGTGGTGCCGGCTCGAACGAGATGGAGGCCAGCAGGCTGGGAATCCGGGGATCCGGTAGCCGTACGACCTTCGAGCGCCAGCCACGAGCCGCCATCGCCACCGTCAGGTGGTGCAACG
>JANLYC010000206.1:0-3809 GCA_031365435.1 Nocardioidaceae bacterium | reverse complement strand
CGTCCGTGGCACCGCGGTGCAGGACACCGGCGGCCCGATCAGCGTCCCCGTCGGCGATGTCACCCTCGGTCACGTCTTCAATACCACCGGCGAGTGCCTCAACCTCGAGGAGGGCGAGACGCTCGACGTCAAGGAGCGCTGGGGCATCCACCGCAAGGCGCCCGCGTTCGACCAGCTCGAGTCCAAGACGCAGATGTTCGAGACCGGCATCAAGGTCATCGACCTGCTGACCCCCTACGTGCAGGGCGGCAAGATCGGTCTGTTCGGCGGCGCCGGTGTCGGCAAGACCGTGTTGATCCAGGAGATGATCGCCCGGGTGGCGCGCGACCACGGCGGTGTCTCGGTGTTCGCCGGTGTCGGCGAACGCACCCGCGAGGGCAACGACCTGATCGCGGAGATGACCGAGTCCGAGGTCATCGGGCAGACCGCCCTGGTCTTCGGCCAGATGGACGAGCCGCCGGGCACGCGGCTCCGGGTCGCGCTCTCGGCGCTCACGATGGCCGAGTACTTCCGGGACGTGCAGAACCAGGACGTGTTGCTCTTCATCGACAACATCTTCCGGTTCACCCAGGCCGGGTCCGAGGTGTCGACCCTGCTCGGCCGGATGCCGTCGGCGGTGGGTTACCAGCCCAACCTGGCGGACGAGATGGGCGTTCTGCAAGAGCGCATCACGTCCACACGTGGTCACTCCATCACCTCGATGCAGGCGATCTACGTGCCGGCCGACGACTACACCGACCCCGCACCGGCGACGACCTTCGCGCACCTCGATGCCACGACCGAGCTGTCGCGTGAGATCGCCTCGATCGGTATCTACCCCGCGGTCGACCCCTTGACGTCGACGTCACGGATCCTCGACCCGCGCTACATCAGCGCGGACCACTACAACACCGCCGTCCGCGTGAAGCAGATCCTGCAGCGGAACAAGGAGCTGCAGGACATCATCGCGATCCTCGGTGTCGACGAGCTCTCCGAGGAGGACAAGGTGATCGTCTCCCGGGCCCGCCGGCTCCAGCGGTTCCTCTCGCAGAACACCTACGTGGCGAAGCAGTTCACCGGCATCGAAGGTTCGACGGTTTCCCTCGACGACACGGTCGAGGCGTTCACGAAGATCTGTAACGGCGACTATGACCACGTCGCCGAGCTGGCCTTCTACATGTGCGGTGGCCTTGACGATGTCGAGCGCAAGTGGTCTGAGATCCAGAAGGACCTCTGATGGCGGACAACCTTCGGGTCGAGATCGTCGCAGCAGACCGGGTCGTCTGGTCCGGGGAAGCCACCATGGTGGTTGCCCGCACGACCGACGGTGAGATCGGCGTGCTCAAGGACCATGCGCCCGTGCTCTCGGTGCTGCTGCCGAGCGCGGTCGAGGTCCAGACGGTGGAGGACCACCGGCAGTACGCCGTGATCGACGGAGGGTTCCTCTCCGTGGCCAACAACCGGGTGTCGATCCTGGCCGAGCGCGCCACGCTCGGGGCTGAGGTCGACCTGCAGGCGGCCCGGCAGGAGCTCGAGCGGGCGCAGGCCGAGGCAGAGTCGCCGCAGGATCCCGGACTGCTGCTGGCCCAGGCCCGCGTGAGCGTGGCGGAGAAGTCCAGCTAGACCTGACACCGCCGGGTGCGAGCAACCGCTCGCACCCGGCGTTTTAGGATCGGATGTCGGCGCCCACCCGAGCGGCGCAGCTGGGAGGTGACGATGGCGTGGTGGCAGGCGATTCTCGACACCCTTGGGCTGATCGCGTTCGTCGTCCTGCTCGCGTTCCTCTTCCTCTTCGTGCGTCGCCGGGCGATCAGTCGGTCAGGAGGCACCTTCGAGTGCAGTGTCCGGACGCGGACGTCGACCAAGGGTGGGGCGGCAGCCCTGGCCCGCGGATGGGCGCTCGGGCTGGGCCGCTACACAGGCGACCGCCTCGAGTGGTTCCGGATCTTCTCCTTCTCGCCACGTCCTCGCCACGTCTTCGACCGGCCGATGACTGTCATCACGAGCCGGACCCCGCATGGGGCGGAGGCGTTTTCGCTGTACTCCGGACATGTGGTCGTCGCCGTGCGACTCGAGACAGGGCGCACGATCGAGCTGGCCATGAGCCGCAACGCGTTGATGGGATTTCTCTCGTGGACCGAGGCAGCTCCACCGGGTTTCGACCGCACCCTGATGACCTGAGGAGGTTGCTGTGACCGAAGGGCAGCAGCTGCAGCACATCGTGCTGTTCAAGTTCCCGACCCCGCTCACCGCGGCGCAGGACGCCCAGATGCGGGAGATGGTCGCGGAGTGGCCCACCGCCATCGGCACGATGACCGACCTTCGCTTCGGCGGGGATCTCACCGAGGCCCGGTCGCGTGGGTACCAGTACCTCCTCCTCACGGTGTTCCCCGACGCGGACACGTTGGCGGCGTACACGTCGCATCCGGTGCATCAGGACTTCGTCCGCTTCCTCGACGACCACGGTTGCGAGCGACTGGCGTTCGACTACTACCTCGACTCGTCCACCCGGTTCGTCTGAACACCCAGGATGAGGATCTGTGTGTTCTGCGGCTCGTCGCCGGGCCGGGGTGACGACTATCGCGAGGCGGCCATGGCGCTGGGTCGGGTGCTGGCCGGACGCGGCATCGGTCTCGTGTTCGGCGGTGGGCAGGTGGGATCGATGGGCGCCGTCGCGGATGCCGTCCTGGCCGCTGGTGGTGAGGTGATCGGAGTGATCCCGCAACAGCTCGTCGAGAGAGAGCTGGCGCACACCGGTCTGACGACGCTGCACGTCGTCGCCGACATGCACCAGCGCAAGGCGATGATGGCGAGCCTGTCGGACGGCTTCATCGCGATGCCGGGTGGGGCGGGGACGCTGGAGGAGCTGTTCGAGGTCTGGACGTGGGCTCAGCTCGGCCTGCACGACAAGCCGCTCGGGCTCCTCGACGTGGCCGGGTTCTACCAGCCACTTGTGGTGATGCTGGATCACATGGTGGCCGAGGGCTTCCTCAACGCCCAGCACAGAGACATGGTTGCGCGTGAGTCCGATCCGGCCGCGCTCCTCGACCGGCTGGCGGCGCACGAGCCTCCGGGTCACAAGTGGGCGACGACCTGACGCTCGTCGGACGTGCCCGGTGGTCCGCGAGGGTGGGCCGAGGCCGGGCATAGGCTGACGGCATGGTCAACCTCACCAAGATCTACACGCGCACCGGCGATGCGGGCACGACGCGGCTCGGCGACATGAGCGAGACGCCGAAGACCGATCGCCGACTGGCGGCGTACGCCGATGTCGACGAGGCCAACTCGCAGATCGGGTGCGCCATCGCGCTCGGCGGCCTCGACGAGGATGTCGAGGCGGTCCTCGTGCACGTGCAGAACGAACTGTTCGACGTCGGCGCGGACTTCTGCACCCCGGTCGTGACAGACCCAGCGTTCCCGCCGTTGCGGGTCGAGCCGGAGTACGTCGACCGGCTCGAGGCCTGGTGCGACCACTACAACGAGAGTCTGGAAGCACTGCGCTCGTTCATCCTGCCGGGCGGGGAGCCGGGCGCCGCGTTGTTGCACGTGGCACGCACCGTCGTACGCCGGGCCGAGCGGTCGGCCTGGGCAGCCCACGACGAGTACGCCGACACGATGAACCTCATCGCGATCACCTATCTCAACAGGCTCAGCGACCTGCTGTTCATCCTGGCCCGGTACGCCAACCGGTCCCGCGGTGACGTGCTCTGGCGACCGGGTGGAGAGCGCGGCGAGGCCGCTCGTTAGTCTTCCCGGCATGCAGATCCAGGACATCGCGGCCGTCGTGACCGGAGGAGCCTCCGGGCTGGGCGGAGCAACAGCATCAGCGC
>JANLYC010000288.1:0-3734 GCA_031365435.1 Nocardioidaceae bacterium | reverse complement strand
GGACGATGTGCGCCCGGCAGCCCGTTCGCCGGGCGGCGGTGATGACGTGGTCGATCGCGACGTTCTCGGACTGCTTCGGCCGGGAGCTGAGGAACCGCGCGGTCATCGGCGCGGCACCGCCGCCTTGGCACTGCTCGACGCCGAGCTGCAGCCAGGCAGCAGGTTGCTGCTCGACCTCGTCAGGTTTTCCGACGCGCTTGCCGGTGCCGACCTGGTGATCACGGGGGAGGGTTCGCTCGACGAGCAGTCGTTGGCCGGCAAGGCGCCGGTCGGCGTCTCCGCGGCCGCAGCCGCGGCCGGGATCCCGGTCGTCGCGGTCGCCGGGCGCTGCCTGCTCGACGAGGCGACGCTGGCCGCCCACGACATCACAGCGGCTTACCCGTTGACCGATCTCGAGACCGATGTCGACGTGAGCATGCGGGAGGCGGCGTCCCTGCTCCGTCGGGTGGGCGAACGCATTGCGGCAGAGTGGCTCACATGAGCGGGAGCGGTGACGTCGACGACAGGGTCGAGATGGTGATCCGCGGCCGGCGCGTGCTCGTCGACGGTCGCTTCGAGCCACGCAGCGTCGCGGTCACGGACGGCCACGTCGTCGCGGTCGAGCCCGTTGACGCGACGAACGACGCGGTCCACGAGGTCCTGCTTGCCGACGACGAGGTGCTGATCCCGGGCCTGGTCGACACCCACGTGCACGTCAACGAGCCCGGTCGTACCGAGTGGGAGGGCTTCGAGACGGCAACCCGCGCGGCCGCGGCGGGGGGAGTCACGACGATCCTCGACATGCCGCTGAACTCGATCCCGGCCACGCTCGACGCCGAGTCACTGCACGTGAAGCAGAAGGCCGCTGCCGGGCAGTGCCACGTCGACGTCGGCTTCTGGGGTGGCGCGGTCCCGGCCAACCTGGGCCGGCTGCGCGAGCTGTACGACGCCGGAGTCTTCGGGTTCAAGTGCTTCCTGCTCGACTCGGGGGTTCCCGAGTTCCCGCCGTTGCTGGGCGGGCAGCTCGAACAGGCCATGACCGAGATCGCGAGCTTCGACGGTCTGCTCATCGTCCACGCCGAGGACGGCGCGGTCATCGGCGCGGCACCGCCGCCTGACGGCCCCGACTACGCGCGGTTCCTCAGATCCCGGCCGAAGCAGTCCGAGAACGTCGCGATCGACCACGTCATCACCGCCGCCCGGCGAACGGGCTGCCGGGCGCACATCGTCCACCTGTCCAGCGCCGAGGCGGTCCCACAGCTCCGGGTGGCCCGCGCAGAGGGAGTGCGGATCACCGTCGAGACGTGTCCGCACTATCTGACGCTGGACGCGGAGGCCGTGCCTCCCGGGCAGACCGAGTACAAGTGCTGCCCGCCGATCCGCGAGGCTGCCAACCGGGACGCGCTCTGGGATGCCCTGGCCGAGGGTGTGATCGACGTCGTCGTGTCGGACCACTCTCCGTCCACGGTCGACCTCAAATGCCTCGACACCGGCGACTTCGGGAGCGCGTGGGGCGGGGTGTCGTCGCTGCAGCTCGGCCTGCCCCTGGTCTGGACCGAGGCGCGACGGCGCGGCCATCAGCTCGCCGACGTCCTGCACTGGATGTCGAGTCGGACCAGCGACCTCGTCGGCATCGGGGATCGCGGTCGGATCGCTGTCGGGGCACGGGCCGACCTGGTGGTGCTCGCCCCCGACGAGAACTTCGTCGTGGACGCCGCGACCCTCTACCATCGCAACGCGATCAGCCCGTATGCCGGACACGAGCTGAGCGGCGTCGTCCGGCGTACGTACCTCCGTGGTCAGACGGTCACCGGCCGGGACACCCGCGGCGTCCTCATCGAGCGAGAAGGAACCTGACATGGCAGATTTCACCGAGCTGACCGACCTGGCGTCCCGGGCCCTCGCAGGAAGCGTGGTCTGCGCCAACGATGAGCTGTTCGCCGAGCGGGAGAACCTCATCCTGCCCACGGCGCCGACCCATGCCGTCGAGGACTTCGGCCACAAGGGCAAGGTGTATGACGGCTGGGAGACCCGTCGGCGACGGGAGCCGGGTCATGACTGGGCCATCGTGCGGCTCGGCGTGGCCGGGGTGGTGCACGGCGTGGTCGTCGACACCTCGTTCTTCAAGGGGAACTACCCGCCGGAGATCTCCGTCGAAGGCGCCTCGGTCGAGGGTTACCCGAGCCCGGCCGAGCTGGAAGCCGCGACCTGGGTGACCCTCGTCGAGAAGACCGCCGCCTCAGGGCACACGCAGAACAGCTACGAGGTCGCCGACCGGGGTCGGTGGACCCACGTACGGCTCACGATCTACCCCGACGGCGGCGTTGCGCGGTTCCGGGTCCATGGGGTCGCCGTGCCGGACCCGCGATTTCTCAGCGGGACGATCGATCTCGCGGCGGCTGAGAACGGTGGGCGTCTGGTGGAGACGTCGGACGCGTTCTACTCGTCACCGGCCAACATCATCCAGCCCGGGCGTGCCCGGATCATGGGGGAGGGGTGGGAGAACGCCCGTCGACGCGGCGGCGGCAACGACTTCGCCGTCTTCGCGCTGGCAGCCAGAGGGCTGCCCCGCGACGTCGAGGTCGACACGTCATACTTCGTCGGCAACGCGCCCGGCTGGGTGCGTGTCTCTGCCGCTGACGGGACCGCGGCCCCGCTCGACGACGAGGGTTCGTGGTGGGACGTCGTCCCGCGGGTCCGGGTGCAGCCTGACACGCGGCACCGGTTCCTGGCGGCCGACCGTCGGCCGGCCACGCACCTGCGGCTCGACGTCTACCCCGACGGGGGGTTGACCCGGCTGCGGTGCAACGGCGAGATCGACCCGCCCGCGCTGGCCGAGCTCGGCCGGCAGTGGTGGGACCTCCTCACGGCAGAGCACCGGGCCGCGATCGGAGCCTTCCCGCTCTGAGGGTGTCCTGTTCGGCGGGGCGATATCGGGCGTGTATGACCACGGCGATCCGACTCTGGTCAGCCGAAGAACGCGGCTTCGACGGTCGACGGCCAGAGACACAGGAGTCGCCCGCCTTCTGGGCCGGTTCGGAACCCGTGGACGGCGCCGGGCGGAATGAAGACGAAGGTGCCTGGTCCGATTCCCTCTGCCGGGTCGGAATCGGTGTAGAAGGTGTAGACGCCTTCGAGGACGTAAAACGCTTCTGCCTCGTCGTGGGTATGCGGTGGGTTGTCGAAGCCAGGTTCCTGCCATGCCTCTCCCAGCGCCCAATGACCTCCGGTCTCGGTTCGAGCGGCCTTGCGGGTGATGTGAGCCCGCAGGTCGCCCATCGGCAGGACAATGCTGTCTCCATCGTCCGGGCCGCGCAGGATGACCTGGGGTGTCCCGTGATCTGCCATGTCCCAGCCTCCTCGCCGGATAGGCGACGTCAGTCAGAAGCAAGCATGACCCTAGTCCGCCCTCGATGCGAGAGTGCCCAGCCATGGTCGGCAGGTTGTTGCATGCCACGCTGCGGCCATCCGCACGCACATGGCTGATAGCGCGAGGGTCGCTCGACGCGTTGAACTGGCCTGAGTATCCGAAGATGACACGCACCCAGTGAGACCGAGTGGATTATCCGGGGCGAAGTTTGAAGCGTTGGTGGCGGATCGGTCTTCGCTGCGGATCGATCCGTGCTGGTGGGATGACCTCGGTGATGCCGTCGGGTGCGAGCGCCAGGTCCCATTCGCCTTGGTGGATCAGGTGGTGGTGGAAGCTGCACAGGAGACATCCGTTGCCGATGTCGGTCGGTCCGCCCCGGCTCCAG
>JANLYC010000287.1:0-2784 GCA_031365435.1 Nocardioidaceae bacterium | reverse complement strand
GCCGGGTCACGCTCCTCGAGCGTTGCGATCTTGCGGCCACCGACCACGATCGCCTCGCTGGTGACCTCGACGTCGGCGCCGAGGCGACCCAGGATGGAGTCGTACTTCAGCAGGTGAGCCAGCGTCTTGTTGTCCGTGAGGTCGTTGGCTCCGACGACCTCGATGTCGGCCCCGGACGCCACGACAGCCCGGAAGAAGTTACGGCCGATGCGGCCAAATCCATTGATTCCTACGCGGACGGTCACGCGACGATCTCCCTCGAGACAAGCACTCAATCGAACGGTCAACTCTGGATCCCGACCCTACCAACACCATGAGCGAGACCCAGGTTCCGTCCAGCCGCTGATCGAGACGTGCACCGGTCGATCGGAGAGGAGCGCCGGCTCGATGCGTCAGGAGGTCTCGCTCAGCATGTCGGGGGTCAGGGACGACTCCGTGTCGGGGATGCCCAGCTCCTGCGCCCGCTTGTCGGCCATTGCGAGCAGCCGACGGATGCGCCCAGCGATCGCGTCCTTGGTGAGCGGCGGGTCGTGCAGCTGGCCCAGCTCTTCGAGACTGGCCTGCTTGTGCTCGACGCGCAGCGAGCCGGCGAGCTTGAGATGATCCGGCACCTCGTCGGCCAGGATCTCGAGGGCACGCTCGACGCGCGCCCCGGCGGCGACAGCCGCCCGCGCCGACCGTCGAAGGTTGGCGTCGTCGAAGTTCGCAAGCCGGTTGGCGGTGGCCCGCACCTCGCGCCGCAACCGGCGCTCCTCCCAGGCGAGCAGGGACTCGTGCGCGCCGAGCCTGGCGAGCAGGGAGCTGATCGCGTCGCCGTCGCGGATGACGACCCGGTCGACGCCGCGCACCTCACGCGCCTTCGCCGAGATGCCGATCCTGCGGGCGGCACCGACCAGTGCCAGCGCGGCTTCGGGGCCGGGACAGGTGACCTCCAACGCAGACGACCGACCCGGCTCGGTCAGCGAGCCGTGCGCCAGGAAGGCGCCCCGCCAGGCCGCCACGGCGTCGCATCCCGATCCGGACACGACCTGGGGAGGCAGGCCCCGAACGGGTCGACCACGGTTGTCGAGCAGACCGGTCTGCCGGGCCAGCGCTTCTCCGTCACGGACCACCCGCACGACATACCGCGTGCCCTTGCGCAGACCGCCGCCACTGATCACGACGACGTCACTCTGGTGGCCGTAGATCTCGAGGATGTCCCGCCGGATCCGCCGAGCAGACGCTCCGGAATCGAGCTCGGCTTCGACGACGATGCGACCGCCCTGGATGTGCAGGCCGCCGGCGAAGCGCAACATGGCCGAGACCTCAGCCTTGCGGCAGCAGGACTTCGTCACGTTGACGTTCGCGAGCTCTGCCTTCACCTGGGCGGTCATTGCCATGAGGCCGATCCTGCCACGCCGCAGCCCAGGGTTGTCATCGAGCGAGTGCGCAGCCGCCGTCATGATCTCTCCACCTCGGCCCCCATGATCGACGCATAGGCCCGAGCGAGCCTGGACACGTCGTGCCGTTCCTCTGCATCATGCGCCGCAACGTCTGCGATCACCAGTTCTGCCCCTAGTCCGTTCGCCGTCTCCTCGAGCATGGCCAGATCGCCGAGACCCGAGGGGTCCGCGAGCACCACGTCGACTTGCAGATCGGGTGCGTGCACTGCCAGCACTTCCAGGTACGTGCTCGCCGAGAACCCTTCTGTCTCCCCAGGCTGAGGCGCCAGGTTGAGCGTCACGCAACGGCGGGCACTGGACTTGGTCAGTGCCGACTGCAACTCCGGGACCAACAGATGGGGCAAGACACTGGTGTACCACGATCCCGGCCCCAAGATCACCCAATCGGCGGCATGGATCGCGTCGACTGCCTCGGTGCAGGCCGGAGGGTCGGCCGGAACGAGCTGGACCGACTCCACGAGCCCCGCGGTGCTGGCCACCTCGACCTGGCCGCGGACGGTCGCGAGGGCATCCGGTCGCGCAGGGTCGGCGCCGCGGACCTGCGCCACGATGTCGAGCGGGACCGCCGTCATCGGTAGCACCCGGCCTTGGGCCCCCAGCAGCCGGCCGACCCAGTCCAGCCCTTCGACATGTCCCTCGAGCAGCTCCCACAACGCCACGATCAACAGGTTGCCGACCGCATGCCGGTGCAGCTCTCCCGCGCTCTCGAACCGGTGTTGCAGGACACGCGCCCACGTCCGGCCCCACTCGTCATCACCACAGAGCGCCGCGAGTGCCTGCCGCAGGTCGCCCGGCGGGAGCACACCGAGCTCGCTGCGCAGGCGTCCCGACGAGCCGCCGTTGTCGGCGACGGTCACGACCGCCGTCAGGTCGGACACGAACGTGCGCAGCGCGCTCAGGTTGGCCGCCAGGCCATGCCCACCACCGAGCGCCACCACCCGAAGGGAGGGCGACACCGGGTCCGCGGCCTCGATCCACGGTCCGTCAGGGACCGTCATTCGCGCCCCAGGTCACGGTGCACCACGGTCGTCTCGATTCCCCGGTCGGTCAGTCGGCGACCGAGCTCCTCGGCCATGGCGACGCTGCGGTGCTTGCCGCCGGTACAGCCCACCGCGAGGTTGAGGTACTGCTTGCGCTCGCGCAGGAACCCGTCGTCGACGGTCTGCAGCAACGCGTCGAGGCGGTCGAGGAACTCCTTCGCTGCCGGCTGCTGCAGGACATAGCCGCTGACCTCGTCGTCGAGACCGGACTTGGCCCGCAGCTCGGCCACCCAGTACGGGTTGGGCAGGAAGCGCATGTCCACCACCATGTCGGCGTCCACCGGGATGCCGTACTTGAACCC
>JANLYC010000160.1:0-5973 GCA_031365435.1 Nocardioidaceae bacterium | reverse complement strand
CTCGATCCCCGAACCGACCGGCGTCGTAGCGATCGTGGCACCGCAGGACTCGTCCCTGCTCGGCCTCGTCAGCGTGGTCGCCCCGGCGATCGTCACGGGCAACACCGTCGTGGTCCTGACGTCGTACGACCGCCCTCTCCCGGCGATCACGCTCGCGGAGGTGCTGGCTACCTCCGACGTACCTGGCGGCGTCGTCAACGTGCTCACCGGAAGCACAACTGAGGTCGCGCCGTGGCTGGCCTCACACATGGACGTCAACGCGATCGACCTGACCGGGGTCACCGACTCCGGGCTCGCCGTCGAGCTCGAGGCCGCGGCCGCTGACAACCTGAAGCGAGTGTCGCGTCCCGAGTCCGACCGCGTCGACTGGACAGCCGATCCCGGTACCGCGCGACTCACGAGGTTCCTGGAGACCAAGACCGTCTGGCACCCGATCGGGCTCTGACCCCCGTGCCCAGGGCGTCCAGCATCTTGGTGGCTTTCGCAACGGAAGTGCAGCCCTTCGTGCGGCCGCGTCGATGACCGACCCGCTGGCGCACTGGCCGGACCGGACCACGCTCACCGATGCGTCCGGGCACCCCGTCCTCGTCTACTCGCTGTCGGCGGATGCGCGTGACGGACGGCCCTGGGCCGACGGCGTCTGGCGGCCGCCTGACGTCCCGCCGGCCACCGCCGTCGTCGTCTCGTTCGACCGCCTCCCCGGGTATGCCGTGTCCACCTCGGACCCGGAGCTCGTCGACGCCTGGCGAGCTGCCGGTGCCGAACCGCTATGGCATGCCCACGTCATGTCGCATGACCTGTCCGCCATCGAAACGTTGCGAGCCGCAGCCACTGAAGGCGTTCACATCCACCGTCTGACGCGGCAACAGCTGCTTCGCCAGTCGGCCCGGATCGCTCCCATCATGGTGACGGCGTACCCACCGGGGCATCCCGATCACCGGTTCACCTCTGTGGACCATGCCGTCCGAAGCCTCGGCCTCGTGGCCGCTGACGAGGTGCTCGGGCCGTTCCTCGACATCTCTCAGGTCGCGGTCCTCGATCGCACCGTGATCGGCGCGGCTCTGGTCGTCGACCGCGTCGGAGCCGCACCGGAGGGAGGGCCGTGGGTGCTCGACATCTTCCGTGACCCGTCCTCGCCGGCCAGGGGCGTCGGTCGCGCGATGATGGCGGCTGTGCTCGACGCTGCCAAGAGCCAGGACCTGCCGTCGATGACGCTGGTCGTCAGCCACTCCAACGTCACCGCGATGGGGATGTATGAGTCGTTGGGCTTCGTCGACCTCGAGCAGAGCTGGACCCTGGGTCTCCCCTGACCGACTTGTCAGAAGGAGGGAGGGCTGGAGCCGCCTGTACCTCTGACAAGGCGGTCAGGGTGTGATGCGCAGGCCGACCACGAACCCCGCCACCATCACGATCAGCGCCGCCACCCATACCAGCCAGCTGAGTGCGAGCACGCCGCCGGAACTCGGCACACGCGCTCCTGCGACTGACCGGGTCCTGGCCATCCGTGTCATGCCGGCCGGCTGGTCCGCCGCCTCGCGCAGCTCCCGGGAGAAGGTCAGCACGTCCGGCCACCGCTGGTCCCGGTTCGGGTGGAGGGCCCGCAGCAGCACCGCGTCGTACTCGGACGGGACGTCGCCCACCGAGCTGGGGCTCGGCGGCAGCTGCGCCCGCATGAGTGACGCCATGTCTCCTGTACGGGCGGGGCGACCCGTGAGCAGGTGGTAGGCGACGGCACCGAGCGCATGTACGTCCGCACGCGCGTCCAGCGGCGTCTCCATGTGCACCTGCTCGGGCGCCATGTACGACGGGGTACCGACAACCTGGGTGATCCCGGTGGAGTTCAGCAGCGTCTTCGCGACGCCGAGATCGGCCACGAGCACCCTCGTGCCGCCCGCTACGGTCGAGGCGAGCAGCAGGTTCTGCGGCTTGACGTCTCGGTGCACGATGCCCTGGGCATGGATGGCAGCGAGACCGGCGGCGGCCTGCTCCACGAGCGACAGCATGTGTGCCGGTGTGATCGGGTCACCTGAGTCGAGAAGGTCGGCAATGGTTCCCTGATCGGCGTACGTCATGACGAAGTACGGGGTGTCCTCGTCAGTCACGCCGATGTCGTGGACCCGGACCACGTGGTCGGAGTCGGCACGACGCAGCATCCTTGCCTCAGCAAGGAATCGCTCCCGCACGTCGGCGCGATGAGACCAGTTGTCGGCAAGCGCCTTGACCGCCACGAGCGATTCGAGCTCGTCGTCCCGGTAGAGCCAAACGGTGGCGAAGCCGCCTGAGCCGAGGCGTTTGACGCGCCGCAGTCTCCCGAGACGCTCCGGTACCGACACACCGGTATTGTGCAGGACTGTCCGACTGGCACAGCATCACGGGGGCACGATGACGCACGACCGCACCGAAGCCGACGAGCTCGACGCGCTGGCAGCCAGCGCAGCCGGCGGCGACCGCGCAGCGCTCGATGAGCTGCTGAGCCGGATCGAGCCGCGAGTCATGCGCATCTGCGCTCGAATGCTGCCCTGCCGTCAGGATGCCGAAGAGGCCTGTCAGGACGCGCTGCTGAGGGTCGCGACCAAGATCGACACCTTCCGTGGCGGCAGCAGGTTCACGACCTGGCTCTACACGGTGGCCGGCAACTCGGCCCGGTCGACCTACCGCACCCTCAAGCGACGCTCAGCCGAGCAGCCGGTCGACGAGCTGCCCAGCCACGCAGATCCACGCACCACAAGCGTCATCGCCGGCAGCCGGATCGACCTGCTCGAGGCGTTGGAGACGATGGAGTCAGCCCGGCCGGAGCTCGTCGAGCCGCTGGTCCTGCGTGACATCGCGCAGCTCGACTATGCCGATATCGCCCGCCAGCTCGACCAACCGCTCGGGACCGTCAAGTCGCGGATCCATCATGCCCGCCAGTACCTCCGTCCGCTCCTGCGCGTCGCGGAGTAGCGCCCGATACGCGTCTTCTGGTCCAGTAGCCGGGACACGCCCGGCGCGGGCAGACGGGTCAGTAGGTCGAACCGGGAGCGACGTCCTCGGCCGAGTCGTCGGGGCTGGCGCCGGCCACGCTGTCGCACCGGACACCTACCGTGCAGAGCGAGAGCGTCGCGCTCGTGAAGTTGTCGTCGGTCCCCTGCACGACCAGGTGGTCCGGGTCGCTCCAGGTGGCGTCGATGAGCCGATACCCCGAATCGATGCGCACGGAGCTGGTCTTGCGGCCGGTCGCAGCGTCGAGGACGTTCAGGGCGGTCACGGTGCCGAGGGCGTCGCTCGCGCTGGCGAGAGCCACACGTGCCCCGTCGGGGCTCACACCCGCCCGGCCCAGCGGACGGAACTGGCAGGACCTCCACAACGTCCTTGCGTTGCGCTGAAGGTCGAGCACCGCGACGCAGGATCTGCCTCCCGACAGGTACTCCATCAGCAGCCGGTGTCCGGCTTCGTCCACCCCGACCAGGGTGCCGCCCTCGCCGGGAACACGGCGGAGGATCGACAACCGGTCCTCCGAGGTGTCGTAACGAACCAGTGTCTCGCGGTCGTGCGCGTCGGTCACGAGCAGCACGAGGCTGGCGTCTTCTCCGGTGAACAACGCGTTGACGACACGGGTGTACCCGGAGGTGAGTGTGGACAGGACCGTCCCGTCGGTTCCGTCCACGACGTCGACCACGCCAGGGTCGTCGGAGTCGGGCACCGCGATGGCATCGCCGGCGGGCGACACGTCGTACCAGTGCGGATCGTTGGCCCTGACCTGTGTGGTCGAGCCGTCAGCGCCGACCAGCACGAGGCGGCGGCCGTCCTGACCGAAGCGCTCGTCGACTACCCAGCCGGCGGCTGTCCGTGCGAGGGACGCCACGTTGGTCTGGAACCTCGGCTGGTATGCCACCGCGGTGTTGCCGTCGTGGATCGTCCCGTCGACGTAGTAGAGGGCGTTGGCGTCAGGGCCTGGCGTGGAGCTCGATGCCGGAGGCAGCGCGGCGGGGGTGGCGGGGCTGGCGGGGCCGGTCGGTGACGTAGAGCCGTGCGTGGTGGGTGCTGACGCAGCCGGCGAGTCACCCCCGACCGAGGAACGGACCAGCGCGGTCGTCACCCCCGCACCGACGCCGAACATCGCGGCAGCCGAGATCACCGCTGCGCCCACCAGGCTCGACCTGTGCATGACTCCCCGCTTCTCGACTGAGCCGACTGTAAGCCAGCCCGGGTGCGGACGACGCGGTCCCCTCGCCCCAACCGGTGAGACGACCACCGACCCGACTTCGTTCTCGGCACGAGGCAGAATGTCGGCGTGCTCGAACCCGACCGCCGCGTCGTCCTCCTCGCCGGCCCTTCCGGAGCAGGAAAGTCCCGGGTGAGCTTGCGGCTCGGCCTGCCCGTACTACCGCTGGACGACTACTACAGGGACGGCGACGACCCGACGCTGCCGCGGTTCACCTCGGGCACCGTGGACTGGGACCATCCGCAGGCGTGGCACCTCGATGACGCCTGCGCCGGGATCCGCTCGCTGTGCCGGGTCGGAAGCACCGATGCGCCGGTCTACGACATCAGCGCCAACGGGCGGGTCGGTCACCGCGTCATCGACGCACACCACTCGACGGGCATCGTCGCCGAGGGCATCTTCGCTGCCGAGCTGGTCGAGTGGTGCCGCAGCGAGGGAGTGCTGGCCGCCGCGATCTGTGTACGCCGCTCGAGGTGGCTGACGTTTGCCCTACGTCTCACCCGCGACCTTCGCGAGTCCCGGAAGCCGCCCCTGCTGCTGCTCCGTCGCGGCTGGTGGCTGGCCCGCCGCGAGCCCGAGATCGTCGCAGCTCTCGTCGCGAAGGGCTGCCTGCCGATGACGCCGCGCGAGACCGAGCGCTACGTCCAACGGCTCGGACTCACACCGACGCCGCCAGCGCCTCGTAACCAGGCTTGATCACGTCGTCGATGAGAGCCAACCGCTTGTCGAACGGGTGGAAGGCACTCTTCATCGCGTTGATCGTGAACCAACGCAGGTCGTCGAGGCTGTAGTCGAACGCCTGCGAGAGCAGCTCCATCTCGCGGCTCATCGTCGTACCGCTCATGAGCCGGTTGTCCGTGTTGACGGTGACCCGGAACCGCATCGACGTCAACAGTCCGATCGGGTGCTCGACGATCGACGGGGCGGCACCGGTCTGCAGGTTGGAGGACGGGCACATCTCCAGCGGCACCCGACGGTCCCGGACGTATGACGACAGGCGCCCCAGAACCGGCTCGGGACCCGAGGTGTCGATGTCGTCGACGATGCGGACGCCATGACCGAGCCGCTCGGCGCCACACCACTGCAACGCCTCCCAGATCGACGGCAGTCCGAACGCCTCACCGGCGTGGATCGTGAAGTGGGCGTTCTCCCGCTGGAGGTACTCGAACGAGTTCAGGTGTCGGGTCGGAGGGTAACCGATCTCGGCACCGGCGATGTCGAAGCCGCAGACCCCGTTGTCACGGTGGCGGACCGCAAGCTCGGCGATCTCACGTGAGTTGGCCGCATGGCGCAGAGCAGTGACGAGCTGGCTGATGACGATCGGCCGCCCTGCCGCGGCGGCGCGCGCGACACCATCCTCGAAGCCTTCGCGCACCGCGGCTACGACGTCGTCGAGCGACAGGCCAGCGGACAGATGCTGCTCGGGCGCGTAGCGCACCTCGGCATACACGACACCGTCTGCAGCCAGGTCTTCCGCACACTCCGCAGCCACCCGGTGCAGATCCTCAGGTCGCTGCATGACCGCGACCGTATGGTCGAACGTCTCGAGGTAGCGCACCAGCGTGCCTGAGTTGGCGCTGTCGATGAACCAGTGGTCGAGCTCCTCCGCTGTCGACGCGGGCAGCTCGTGACCGACCTGCCCGGCGATGTCGAGCAGCGTCTCCGGCCTGACCCCACCGTCGAGGTGGTCGTGCAGGAGCGCCTTCGGTGCGGTGACGAAGCGATGGTCAGCGGCCTGATGCATGCGGTTATCCTCCCAGAGTCACCAC
>JANLYC010000154.1:0-7155 GCA_031365435.1 Nocardioidaceae bacterium | reverse complement strand
GGTCCTCCGCCGCCTCGATGATCTTCAACCCAGCACGAACGGCCCGCTCCGGGTCGTCCTCATGAGCAGCCGGTACGCCGAAGACGCCCACGACGGCGTCACCGATGAACTTCTCCACCGTGCCGCCGAAACCCTCGATCTGCTTGCGGGCCATCGCGTAGTAGGCGGCCAGCATCGTGTTGACGTCCTCGGGGTCGGCGGCCTCCGAGGTGGCGGTGAACCCGACCAGGTCACAGAACAGGGACGTGACGACCTTGCGTTCCTCCGACAAGGTGCGCGTCGGGGTCGAGAAGGGCGTTCCGCACTCCCCGCAGAACTTCTTGCCATCCGGGTTCTCATCACCGCACGAAGGGCAGCGCACCATGCGGTGAGACTATGGCTCACCACCCCGAGTTGTCAGGAGCTGGCCGCGCAAGCGGGTCACCTCGTTCTCACAAGTCTGTCCGTCCGGCTGATCCGGTATCGCAACAGCGGGACTAGCCTCCTTAGCACCACAACGAGAGGACACGTTGGGCTGGAGGGCCAGATGAAGCGCCTCGTGGTCTGCTGTGACGGCACCTGGAACAAGCCGGACAGTGCACACATCACCAACATCGAGAAGATCGCGCGCACGATCCAGACCGATCCGACGGCGTGCGGAGGCACACAACAGCTCGTGCTGTACGTCGGTGGCGTCGGCATCGGCTACAAGCTCGACCAGCTGCTTGGTGGCGCCTTCGGCTCTGGGCTGTTCAACAACGTCAAGACCGCTTATCGCTTCCTCGCGCTCAACTTCGAAGAGGGCGACGAGATCTTCGTCTTCGGCTTCAGCCGGGGTGCCTACACGGCGCGCAGCCTCGTCGGCATGATCGGGTACGTCGGCCTGCTCACCCGCCGGTCCGTCATCGCAGACAAGCTTCCCGAGGCCGTGACGCGTTACCAGCGCAAGCAGCCGGCAGCCGGGGCGTTCGGTGCCAGCAACGAGGAGTTCAAACGCGACTTCTGCCACCCGAACACCCCCACGAAGTTCATCGGAGTCTTCGACACCGTCGGAGCCCTGGGCGTTCCCGGCGTGCTTCCGAAGGACCACGAGTTCCACGACATCAAGCTCGGTGACTCCGTGCAGTGTGCCCGTCAGGCCCTGGCGATCGACGAGGAACGCATGGTGTTCGCCCCGTGCCTGTGGAAGGCGCCCGACCGTCCCGACGAACCCGACCGGATCAAGCAGGTCTGGTTCGAGGGAGCACACTCCGACGTCGGCGGTGGTTACGGCGAGACCGGGTTGTCCGACACCGCATTGCTCTGGATGGTGAGTGAGGCGAACCTGCGAGGACTCGTCTTCGACCGGCCCCTGCTGGACTCCTACATCGCCGGCCAGTCACCTGCGATCCGGCACCGCTCGCTGCGCTGGTTCTACCGGATCTCCAACCTGCGGGAGCGCATCCGGCCCCGGCGCGAGGAGGCGAAGGAGCTCTTCGTCCGTGCCCGGCGCAACCTCCGCGCACCTGGCAGCGGAGTGTTGCTGTCGTCCGCCGCGCGATCGCACTACTTCGACACCGAGAAGGACTACCAGCCACGCAACCTGGAGCTGTTCGTCGAGGACCAGCCGCCCGAGGGCATGGACGAGCTGACGGAGCCGGTGATCGCCTTGCCCGAGGCCAGCGTCGAGAGCGTGACGACGAGGCTCGAGGACGCAGGCGTCTACCTCGACCGCCCCAGGAAGGTCGTCCCTGAAGCCCGGTCTGCCACCATGGGCCGATGCCGCACGACTCGCACTGGCAGCACTGGCACGAGCAGTACGCCGAACACGATCACCCGCTGAACCGCCGACTGTCGATCATCCGCGCACACCTGCGTCACTGGTTTGACGACGCGTCCGTCCAGGGTCACGCCTCGAACCCGATCCGCGTCGTGAGTGCGTGCGCCGGCGACGGGCGCGACGTGCTCTCGGTGCTCGCCGACCGCGACGGCGTCGATCCGGTGCACGTGGTGCTTGTCGAGCTCGACCCCACGCTGGCTGAGGCGGCGCGGCAGTACGCCACCGACGCCGGGCTCATGAACGTCGAAGTCCGCATCGCGGATGCGGGGCACGCAAACAGCTACCGCGACGCCGTTCCTGCTGACCTCGTCCTGCTCTGCGGGGTCTTCGGCAACATCAGCGACGACGACGTACGGCGGACGGTGTCGGCCGTGCCCCAGCTCGCCGCGCCCGGGGCCACCGTCGTCTGGACCCGGTCTCGACGCGTTCCCGACCTGACCCCGCAGATCAGGTCCTGGTTCGCCGACTCGGGCTGTGAGGAGGTCTCGTGGAACGCCCCTGCTGATGACCTCTTCTCCGTCGGAGTGCACCGGTTCACCGGGTCGCCGACCCCGTTGGATCCGACCGCGACGTGGTTCCGTTTCCTGACCGAGGGCGACGTCACGCCGTCCGCCGTGCAGAGCCAACCGTGACTCGCTGGTCGACGCGTGGTCGTCAAGAGGACAATGATGGGGCGGGGCGTCGCCCGCTGCGCGTGTCGACGATCGCCGACTTCGCCAGTAGAGGAGAACCAGTGGAGCCCGCAGCTGCCGACTTCGCCGAGATGGCGATGGACCTGCTCGAACGGCCGGACGTCACCGAGACGCTGGCCGGCATCGCGGAGTACGCGCAGCAGACGCTCGAGACGGACTTCGTCGGCATCCACATCGTACGCAACAAGGCCATCGAGACCGCTGCCGCGACCCATGAGGTCATCGAGCATGCCGACAAGCTGCAGGCTGAGCTCGGCGAGGGGCCTTGTCTGCAAGCGATCTGGTCGCACGACACGTTTCTCGTGCATGACACCGCGACCGACCCGCGCTGGCCGAAATTCGGTCCGTTGGCCGCAGAGCTCGGTCTGCACAGCATGTTGAGCGTGCGACTGTTCGCCGCCGAG
The DNA here is from genome assembly GCA_031365435.1 of Nocardioidaceae bacterium. GTDB lineage: Bacteria > Actinomycetota > Actinomycetes > Propionibacteriales > Nocardioidaceae > JANLYC01. Next base: position 4,261 of record JANLYC010000154.1, on the reverse strand, counting down.
CAGACCCTCGGCGCGCTGAACCTGTACTCGGCTTCGGTGCGGGACTTCAGCCCAGACGATGCCGCGATGGCGCACGTGTTCGGTCAGCACGCCTCGGTTGCGCTGGCGGGCGCCCACCGGGAGGAGGGCCTGCGCCGAGCCATCGACGCACGGCACCTGATCGGCCTGGCCCAGGGAATCCTGATGGAGCGATTCGGCCTGACCCCCGACCAGGCCTTCTCGGTGCTGCGCCGCTACTCGCAGGAACGCAACGTCAAGCTGCGCTCAGTGGCGAGCGACATCGTCCAGACTCGGCAGCTGCCGTCCGATCAGTCGACCGTCGACCCTCGCATCACGCCGGGATCGACGTGAGTTCGTTGTCACCTGGTCCGGTGGATCCCGTGCGGTCGACCGCATCGAGCGAACCGAGCTGTTCGCGCAACTTGGCAAAGATGCGGGTCAACAACCGGGAGACCTGCATCTGGGTCACCCCGAACTCCTCGGCGATACGCGCCTGCGTCCATTCGTGGAAGAACCGCAGGTAGACGATCCGTCGTTCGCGCTCGGTCAGGCCGCGGCACAGCGGGCTGAGCGCAACCACGGCTTCGGCGTGGGCGAAGCCGGGGTCCTCGCAGCCGAGCGCCTCGGCCAGCGGTGCGGTCTCGCCGTCGCGCGGCGGCCGATCCAGCGACGTCGGGGAGAAGCAACCATCCGCGGACAACGCCTCGATGACTTCCTTCGCGTCGATCCCGATGGCATCGGCCACGTCGTACGGCGTCGGCACCCGGCCGGAGTCGTGCATCAGCTGCGACGAGGCGGTCGCGATCTCCGCCTGCAGCTCCTGGATCCGGCGCGGCGGGCGGACGGTCCAGGCGTTGTCGCGGAAGAAGCGCTTGACCTCACCCAGAATCGTCGGCACGGCATACCCCAGGAAGTTGTCACTCTTCGAGGGGTCGAAACCGCGGGCTGCCTTGACGAGACCGAGACAGGCGACCTGTACGAGGTCCTCGACCGGCACGCCGCGGTTGCGGTAACGCATCACGATCGACTCGGCCACTTCGACGTTGAGCAGCACGATCTCCTCGTGCAGGAGGTCCTGTTCCTGCACGCTGGCGCCCACACACCGCTGGAGCAGCTCCTGCGTGCGGGCGGCGCGCTCGTCATTCGTAGGAGGCGTCAGCACGTCGTTGCCGAGGTGATCTGCCTCAGGTTGGTACAAATGATCAGAAAGGTCAGAACTAGTGAATATGGGAGACATCACAGGCCCTTCAGTCAACAAAGCCAGTGGCAGTTGTCTCAACCACTTCGGTCAGCAAAGCACGTCGAGAGCCTCAGGTCAACAACTTGCATGGGTGCAACTAATGCTGGGACGACGTGGGCCGGCTGGTGTCAGCGGCTGCGGCGGGCGGGCAGAACCTGACGGAGCCGAAGCGCCCGGGACGGGTCGCGTGGGGCGGCCCGGGGAGGCTGGCCGGTGTCGGCGGCGCGGATGTGCTCGAGCAGCTCGATGATCCCGTCGACGCCATCGTCGGGACCTACCGGCGGCGGTGACGTGAGCGGCTCGCGGTGAACGAGCTCCTCCTGCAAGCGCAGAATCGTCCAGCTGGCAAGGGATTCCAGCTCCTCGGGGATCACCTCGGCGATGAGCCTGGCTTCGGCGGGTGCCTCGGACCAGTCGAGCTCGTCCTTGTCTCCGGCCACCTCATAGCCGGCCGCTCGGATGCGGTCCGCCATCCGGTGGGATTTCTCCGACAGCCAGGGGCGCGCCTGGATCGGAAGGCGCAGCGGGGTTCCGTGGCGGCGGGCGAGCACCTCGTTGGCGAGCAGCTGCCGGGTCCACACATGCCGCTGCGGATCGGTGAAACGCGGATCGCGGCGGGCGTGGACGGACCGCAGCAGCTCCGACTCGACCACCCCCAGCGCGCTGGGTAGCACGTCGAAACCGGAGTCGTACGCCGAGGCGTCGAGCCCGAGCACGCCGGCATACCGGATCCACAGGTCGCGAGCCTCGTTGGGTCGGGTCTGGGGGGTGGTCCCCGGCGCGGTCACGAGGTGCACGCACTCCGGCGGGATCACACCCTGCCAGCGCTCCAGAACATCGGCCAGGTCGTGCTGCCGCCAGAACCGCTGTCCGGGGTTGCGGTCGGCCTGCAGCCGTTCGAGGAACGTGTCCAGCGACGTCGACCTGCCGGCCTTGACCTGCTCCTGCCAGGCCAGCGCCGCCTGCAGGTGCACCGGGCGGGCGGTGAGCACCAGGTGGACGTCGCCGTCGAGCGCCGCGACGGCTCGCGCGGCCTGGTCACGGGTGGCCCCGGCAAGTGCCGGGTGGCCGATCAGGGCTGATCCGGGCCAGCGGTTGACCTGCCGGGCGAGCTTGGTCCAGGCGTGATCTCCCACCGGCGTCAGGTGCGTCGAGGGGGGCTCGACGCGGTGGTCGTCACGATCGCCGGGCGGCTGCCGGTCCGTGACGGCTCGGGCGGCGTCGTAGTGGGAGAGCATCCGGCCCGGCAGAAGGAACCCCTGGGTGCGCAGGGCGGCGGCGTTCTGCCAGAGCACTCGCTGCAGGTACGTCGTGCCCGACTTGGGCGTACCGACGTGCAGATAGGTCCGTTGTGCCATCTCTTCCTCGCCTGGGTCTGGCAGGACTCTAACCGGCGTACCGCGCGAACTCGATGGGTGGCGGTCGGGTGCGTAACCCTGGACACAGCAGCTGCGTGGGATGTGGGGGAATCACACGGCTTGGAGGGCCTGCCAGGCCATCGACTCCAACAGCGCACGCATGCGCTCCGCCCCCAGCCGGGCACTGTGCGGCGTGGAGTTGAGGAGGCCGAAGACCGCGTGCGCGGCCGCCTGTCCTGCCCGCGGCCCGACGTCGTGGCGAACGCGTCGCAGGGCCGCAACCCACAAGCCCACATAGGCGCGTTGCAGCGTGCGGACGCGCTCGCGGGCGCTCGGGGGCAGTGAAGCCCAGTCGCGGTCCTGGACCACGATGAGGTCCTTGTGGGTGAGGGCGAAGTCGGTGTGCCAGCGGACGAGCTCACGCAGAGCATGCTCGTCGTCGACCGCCGTGGCCACCCGGTGACGAGCCTCGGAGAGCAGTCGTTCGCTGATGCTGACAAGCATCTCGGCCAGCATGGCGTCCTTGCTGGTGAAGTGCCGGTACAACGCTGGACCGGAGATGCCGCAGGCGGCGCCGATGTCGTGGACGGACACGCCGTGAAAGCCTCGGTCGGCGAACAGCTCCGCGGCCCGGTCCAGGATCTGCTCCCGGCGAGAGGTGCTCATGTCGGGCAAGTGTAGACCTCCGATGTTAATGATCGCTAACATTGAGGACGGGCGTTGATGCCGCCGGTGCTGACCGGCGGACGCCTGTCACGCTGATGTCGGCGGGTGAGAGGAGTTGCGATGGCCGAGGACCTGATGTCCCTGGTGGCCGAGCTGCGTAGCCGGCTCGCCGTCGTGCGGCAGGGCGGGTCGGAGGCGGCTCGTGCGAAACACGTCGCTCGCGGCAAGCTGCTCGTCCGTGAGCGAGTTGACCGGCTGCTGGACCCCGGCTCGCCGTTCCTCGAGCTGTCTCCGCTGGCTGGTTTCGGCCTGTATGACGACGCTGTTCCGGCGGCCGGCGTGGTCACCGGCGTGGGCCGGGTCAGCGGTCGCGAGTGTGTGGTGGTCGCCAACGACGCCACAGTCAAGGGCGGCACCTACTACCCGATGACGGTGAAGAAGCACTTGCGTGCCCAGGAGGTGGCGGCCGCCAACCGGTTGCCTTGCATCTACCTCGTCGACTCCGGTGGCGCGTTCCTGCCGATGCAGGACGAGGTCTTTCCCGACCGCGACCACTTCGGCCGCATCTTCTTCAACCAGGCGAACCTCTCCGCGGCCGGCATCCCGCAGATCGCCTCGGTCATGGGTTCCTGCACGGCCGGTGGCGCGTACGTCCCGGCGATGTCCGACGAAACGGTCATCGTGCGGGAGCAGGGGACGATCTTCTTGGGCGGGCCACCGTTGGTGAAGGCGGCCACCGGCGAGGTCGTGACGGCGGAGGATCTCGGCGGTGGTGACGTGCACGCCCGGACATCGGGCGTGGTCGATCACCTCGCGGCTGACGACGTCGAGGCGCTCGCGATCGTGCGCAGCATCGTCGGAACGCTCGAACGGCGTACTCCTCCGTCGTTGACGCAGCACGAACCCGAGGAGCCCGCCGAGGACCCCGCCACGCTCTACGACGTCGTGCCGAGCGACACCCGGACGCCATACGACGTGCGCGAGGTGATCCGACGCG
>JANLYC010000133.1:0-4857 GCA_031365435.1 Nocardioidaceae bacterium | reverse complement strand
AGCCAACGGCTCCGAGGTCCGGAGCGACGCGATCGCACTCGGCCAGATGGTCACCGCCGACTCACCACTGCAACCGGTCGCGGATGCGACCCACGGCACGGTGACGGCGACGTCGAGCCTCTCAGAGCTCAAGGCGCTGTTCACGAGCCAGGCAACCGATCTCGCCCAGCAGCTGGTGATCTCCTTCCGTGCGCCCACCACCGCCAGCTCGGGCACCCTCCAGGTGTCCATCGACGCCGACGGCCAGACGCTGACCGACGGCACCTTCGTCTCGTTGGCGGCCGGCAAGGCGGCGTCGACCAAACCGACGTACACCAAGTCCAAGTCGAGCTTGCCGAGCATCTCGCGACCCGTTCTGATCGGCGGCGTCGGCCTGCTCTTCCTCGGTCTGGCGGTGCTGCTCGGGTTCGGCATGACGCGGCTCACGCCCGCGGCGGCCACCCCGATGCAGCAGCAGCTTTCGCTCTACACCGTGCACGGCATGAAGCGCTCGGACCGCAGCAAGCGCGGTGGCGAGCAGGGCGCCCAGCAGCTGAAGGACTCCGCTGTCGCGATGGCCGACCGCATCATGGAGCAGCGCGACTTCGAGGAGTCGTTGACGCAGAAGCTCGAGCGGGCCGGTATCAACCTGAAGGCTTCGGAGTGGCTGCTCGTGCACGCCGGCATCTTCATCGGCGGCGCACTGGTGAGCGTGATGCTCACCAACGGCAACTGGTTCTTCATGGTGATCGTGGCTTTCGCCGGGCTCGTGGGGCCGTGGATGTATCTCTCGGTGAAGGAATCACGACGGATCAAGGCGTTCCAGACCGGTCTCGCCCCGACCCTGCAGATCATCGCCGGCGCGCTCCAGGCCGGCCTGTCGTTGCCCCAGGCGATCGACACGGTCGTCCAGGAGGGCTCCGAGCCGGTCGCCAGCGAGTTCCGCCGCGCGATCATCGAGCAGCGGCTCGGTGTCGAGATCGAGGACTCCCTCGAGTCGGTCGCTGACCGGATGGACAGCCTCGACTTCAAATGGGTGGTCATGGCCATCCGCATCCAGCGCGAGGTCGGCGGTAACCTCGCCGAGCTGCTGCTCACGGTTGCCGCGACCCTCCGGGAGCGCGAGTACCTGCGGCGACAGGTCTCGGTGCTCAGCGCCGAAGGTCGTCTCAGCGCCTTCATCCTCGGTGGGCTGCCACCGTTCTTCGTGGCCTACCTCGCGTTGGCGCGTCCGACGTACCTGGCTCCCATGATCCACACCCCGATCGGGTGGGGCATGATCGCGACCGCGTGCGTGCTCATGACGGTCGGAATCATCTGGCTCAAGCAAGCTGTGAAGGTCGTGGTCTGACATGTCGTCGCTCACCGCGGGTCTCGACCCGTCCATGCTGCTCATGATCGGTGTCGGCGGTGTCTTCGTCAGCATCGGTATCGCGCTGACCGTCATCGGCGTCACGACGCAGGAGAAGAAGGCCGTGAGCCGCTCCTTGGCTGCGCTCGATGCCATGAGTGGCAACGGTCCGGACCTCTCCAAGGAGCTGGACCTGCCGTTCAAAGAGCGCGTGATCGAGCCGGCGATCGCCAAGTTCTCCCGGATGGGACGCAGGCTGGCGCCCTCCGACGGCACCTCCCGCATCCAGCACCGGCTCGACGTGGCCGGTAACCCGATCGGCTGGACGGCGGACCGCATCGTCGGCCTCAAGACCGCCGGCTTCGCCGGCATGTTGCTGCTGAGCGTCGTCCTGACGACAATCGCCGGCACGTCCTTGATGTTCACCCTCGTCGCGGTCATCGGCCTGAGCCTGATCGGATACATGGCGCCGAACCTCTACCTGTACCAGCTGGGGTCCGACCGGTCCGAGACGATGCAGCGAGACCTGCCCGACGCGTTGGACCTCCTGACCATCTCGGTCGAGGCCGGACTGGCCTTCGACGCGGCGCTCGCCCGCGTGGCCAAGAGCACCGACGGACCGCTGGCTCAGGAGTTCGCTCGCGTGCTCCAGGAGATGAACATCGGCATGGGCCGCACGACGGCCATGCGAGCCCTCGGAGAGCGCACCTCGATCTCTGAGCTCAAGTCCTTCGTCACCGCCATGGTCCAGGCGGACGCGTTCGGTATCCCGATCGGCCAGGTCCTCCGGATCCAGGCGACCGAGATGCGCACCAAGCGTCGCCAACGGGCCGAGGAGAAGGCCCAGAAGGTCCCCGTCAAGATCCTGTTCCCACTCATGTTCTGCATCCTGCCGACGCTGTTCATCGCGGTCATCGGCCCCGGTGTCATCGGCATGATCACCGCATTTGCGCAGTCCGGGCAGTAATCGGCTCCGCCGGACGGCCGCGTCCATACCGCTACTTAGGGCCAGTTATCTGTAGCCTAAAGTAACTATGTTCGGTGAAACCATGCGTACTAGTCCTCACTCAGTGTCATGATACAACCATGTTGAGTAATGGCTTCCGACCCGCGGTGCTACGCGCCCGAGTCGAGCTGGCGACGCGGAGCTTCTGCATCATGGGCGGCTTCGGACTCGCGTCTGTCACCGGATTCTCCCGGGACACCGCCGCCATCCTGCTGCTGCTCATCGCCATGTCCGCCGTCATGACCTGGTGGACCATGGTCGAGGGAGCCGACGACCGGGCCTACCTGCTCGCCCTCGGGGTCGAGGCCGTCTTCGTCGTGATGATCGTCGGCATGGCCGAGAACACGGCTGACGCCTATTTCATCTACGTCGCCGCCCCTCCCCTGCTCGCCGGACTCGCCCGTGGCCTGCACGGCACGATCGCCGTGGTGGGTGCCGAGGTCGCCGCTCTGTTCGTTCTTCAGGTGCAACTGGCCGGGACCGCGAGCGACCCGATCGACCGGGGCGGACCGTGGATCGTCACCGGCTTCGCGTTCGGCATCCTGGGTGGCTGGATCCGCCAGCTGCACCTGGTCCAGCGCGACACCGCCCTGTCGCCGTACGCGTCAGCCCACCGGCTGCTCGGTCAGCTGCGCACCATCACCCGCGACCTGCCCGGTGGACTCGACATCGAGGTCGTGTCCGAGAACGTGCTGTCGACCGCGACGGCGGCGCTCGGCGGCAACCGCGCCGCGCTCCTGCTCAGCCACGAGTCGGACCACCCCACCGTGACCGCGCACCGTGGCGACGACACCTTCACGGCCGGCCTGATGACCGACCCCCTCATCACCATGTCGATGGGCCTGCAGCGCGTCATGCAACAGCCCGAACCGCATGGACGCTCGAGCCACCGCTTCCGCGTCTGCATCCCGCTGGTGGTCGACCACCGCTCGATCGGTGCCGTCGTCGTCGACGGACCTTCCGCCGTACCCGACGAGATCCTCAACACGGTCTACGAGGCGATCAACGACGATGCGCTCCGCCTCGAGTCGGCAGCCTTGTTCAGCGACGTCAAGGCCGTTGCCACGGTGGAGGAACGGCACCGCCTCGCCCGCGAGATCCACGACGGGATCGCGCAGGAGATCGCCTCGATGGGCTACCTGGTCGACGATCTCGCTCGCTACGAGTGCAACCAGCGTCACCAGGAGGGCCTGGAGTCCCTCCGCGACGAGCTGACCCGGGTCGTCACCGAGCTGCGCCTGTCGATCTTCGACCTGCGCAGCGGAGTGTCGTCAAGCGCCGGGCTCGGCTCGGTCCTGAGTGACTACGTCCGCGAAGTCGGACGCAACTCCGGTATGACCGTGCACCTGTCGCTCGAGGAGAGCCCTCGTCGACTTCGCCTCGATGTGGAGACAGAGCTCCTCCGCATCGGCCAGGAGGCCGTGACCAACGCCCGCAAGCACTCCAAGGGCGAGAACCTCTGGGTCACGTGCCGAGTGGAACCCCCGTTTGCAGAGCTTCGCATCGAGGATGACGGTATAGGCGCCGTCGGGCCTCGTACGGATCACTACGGCCTGGACATCATGAAGGAACGGGCCAGCCGTATCAACGCCGTCCTCACCATCGGCGACCGCGTCGGTGGCGGCACCGTGGTCTCAGCTGTTCTGTTGCCAGCGGAGACCGCAGCCCCATCCATCAATGGAGAATCCCATGCCATACACCGTTTTGTTGGTTGACGACCACGACCTGATCCGTCAGGGGCTCCGGCGCGCATTCGACCGGAACCCGGACTTCAGCGTCACCGCTGAGGCATCCTCGGTCGGCCAGGCCATGAAGATGGCCGACGAGATGGTCCCGGACGTCGTCGTGTGCGACATCCGGCTTCCTGACGGCAGCGGGCTCGAAGCCGTCCGCCGGCTGCGGGAACAGCGCCCGGAGGTCGGACTTGTCGTCCTCACCATGTACGCCGGCGACGAGCACCTGTTCGCTGCCCTGGAGGCAGGCGCCTCGGCGTTCGTGCCCAAGGACGCCCCGAGTGATGACGTGGTCGCTGCAGCCCGGCACGCCGCCGTCTCACCGCGGTCGTTCACGGCCCCCGACCTCGCGAGCGCGATGCGGCGGCGCATGACGCCCGCCGGACCCCGGCTCTCACCGCGGGAGACGGAGGTTCTCGGGCTGTTGGCCGAAGGATATGGCGTCGGTCCGATCGCACGTCGCCTCTTCATCTCCGAGTCCACGACCAAGACGCACATCTCGAAGATCTATGACAAGCTCGGGGCGGCCAACCGGGCTCAGGCGATCATGAAGGCGATCCAGTCCGGCCTCATCTCCGCGGAGAGCAACGCGGTTCCACACCAGTAGCCGACGGCAGCGTCCGGTCGCTGCACCTGCTCAACCTCGCGGCTCGAGCCAGGGCACGGAAAACAGGTGTTTCCATGCCCTGGCTCGTCGTATTCGATGGGGCAATTCGGCGTCGCCGAACGGCCCGGGCAGGTGACCGACCCCCCATGGTCTGTTCGGTCACCAGGAACCAACCGCCCAC
>JANLYC010000061.1:0-3821 GCA_031365435.1 Nocardioidaceae bacterium | reverse complement strand
CGATCAACGGGGCCGACGTCATCCTCGAAGGACCGAGTGGCACCCCGGCCCCGGTCACGCTGAAAGAGTTCGAGCCCGGCCGCTACGAGGGCGTCACACCCAAGCCTGCGCCAGGAGCATGGCAGGCCACGGTCAGCATCCACCGTGCCGGTACGGCTGACGCGATCATGCCCGTGAAGTGGACTGTCGCACCTCCGCGCGGCGATTCCCTCCGTCCGCTCGAGCTCATGACGACGGCACTGGCTGTCGTCTTGCTGAGTGGCGCTGCGGCGGCTGTCATGGTCGTCCGCCGCCGACGGCGACTGCTGCCGCTATCGATCCCGCAGGTCCGGGAGAAGGCGGACAGCTACTCGTGAAGAGAACCCTGGTGGTGACCGTGGTGGCAGCTCTGCTGCTGTCACTGCTCACGGTCGCAGCCTCCGCCATGACGAAGCCAACGCCGGGCGCAGGCAAGATCGGGCCCGACGTCGAAGAGCTGCTTGCCAGCCTTGCCCCGGGTCAGCTGACCACCGTCGTCCTGACCATGCGAGCGCAGGCGGATCCGTCCGCCGTCACCGGTCCCTCGCGACGGATCCGCATCCAGCGTCTCGAGGGTGACCTGCGCTCCACGTCCAGGACCTCGCAGCGCTCGATCCGGGCCCTGCTTCGCACCCGGGCGGCGCAGGGCGAGGTGGTTCACGTCAAGAGACTGTGGATCTCCAACGCCGTCTCGGTGACAGCCACTGCGCGGGTTATCCGCGAACTGGCGGCACGGTCAGACGTGGCCGGGGTCAGCCCTGACGCCATCCGGCTGGTTCCCACGGCCGCGCCCGCGGAACAGAACCTGACGGCTGTCCAGGCGCCGGCGCTGTGGAACCTGGGTGATACCGGGCAGGGTGTCGTCGTGGCCAACCTCGACACTGGCGTCGACGTCACCCACCCCGACCTCGCCGGTCGGTGGCGAGGGGGCACGAACAGCTGGTACGACCCGTACGGCGAACATCCCTCGACGCCGACCGACCTCACGGGCCACGGCACCGCCACGATGGGGGTGATGGTCGGCGGCGACGCCGGAGGCACCTCGATCGGCATTGCGCCAGGGGCCACCTGGATCGCCGCCAAGATCTTCAAGGACAACGGCACGGCCACGACGACCGCCATCCATCAGGCGTTCCAGTGGGTCCTGGACCCGGACGGCAACCCGGCCACCAATGACGCACCGCACGTGGTCAACGCGTCCTGGTCGATCGGCACCGGACCCAGCTGCGACCTGTCCTTCCAGCCAGACCTGCAAGCGCTGCGGGCAGCGGGCATCCTGCCAGTGGTCGCCGCCGGCAACTTCGGCCCGTCCGGCTCCACCAGCGTCAGCCCGGCCAACTACCCCGAGGCGCTGTCGGTCGGGGCCATCAGCAGCACCGACCTGGTCTACTCCAGCAGCAGCCGCGGACCGTCGACCTGTGGCGGACGAACCCGGGTCTTCCCTGACGTGGTGGCGCCGGGCGTCAACATCCACACCACGGACCGCTACGGCTTCTACCAGACGCTGAGCGGGACGTCGATGGCTGCTCCACATGCGGCCGGTGCGCTGGCCTTGCTCCTGGCAACGCACCCGGGTCTGTCGGCCGACCAGCAACAGACCGCGCTCACGGGGACCGCGGTCGATCTCGGTGCCACCGGTGCGGACAGCTCGTACGGCAACGGGCGGATCGACGTCCAAGCGGCGTACAACGCGATCGTCTCCGCCCCTGACACGACGGGACCGTCCACGAGCTCGGTCGCCGTCTCGCCGTCGGTGACCGACGCGTCGGACCCGGCTGGTGTCCACGTCACTGCTACTGGGGATGACTCGGCCACCGGCGGATCAACGATCGCGGCCGCCGAGTACTTCGTCGACGCCGTCGCTGCGGACGGATCAGGAAGCGTCATGACGGTCGCGACTGCCGGACCCACCAGTGGCCTTGACGCCACGATCCCTGCCAGCACGGTGAACGCGCTGGCCGATGGCGATCATCCGGTCTGGGTCCATAGCAAGGATTCAGCAGGGAACTGGGGCGTGGTGGTGAGTGCTGTCCTCACCGTGAGGCGGTCGCACCTCTACCTCTCGACCCTGGGCAATGTGAGCCTGCCCGGAGTCGGCGGGACGGCCGATGACGCAGACGTCTACACCTGGTCCGGCACCGCCTTCAGCCGCGTGTACGACGCGTCGGTCGCCGGCCTGCCGGGCGTCGCAGACATCGACGGTTATGACCGCGTGAGTGCTACGCAGTTCTACGCCTCTTTCACCGCTGCCTCCACGAAGCTTCCTGGACTGGGAACGGTCCAGGACGAAGACGTCGTCTACTTCGACGGCACCACCTGGTCGATGTTCTTCGACGGGACAGCGCACGGGCTCACCGCCTCGAGCCAGGATCTCGACGCGATCAGCATCATCGACGGCACGCTGTACTTCTCGACGGTCGGCAACACGGCAGTGTCGGGTGTCACCGGGACACCCGACAACGCCGACATCTACAGCTGGAACGGCTCAGCGTTCGCCCGGGTCTGGGACGCCACCGCGAACGGCCTTTCAGGTGCCGCCAACGTCGATGGCTATGTGCGCGTCGATGCGACACGTTTCTACCTCTCCTTCAGCCCGACGACCACGACCGTGCCGACTCTGGGAGCTGTGCCGGACGAGGACATCGTGTCCTGGAACGGCAGCGGCTGGTCGATGTACTTCGACGGGACCGCCAACGGCCTTGGCAGCTCGTCCGACCTCGACGTGGACGCCTTCGACATCGGTTAGAGGGCCGGTAGCAACGGCCGCGGGAGCGGTCGCCGGGTAGGCGTCGAGGTCCTCCCCTGATGGAGGTTCAGAGCCGGTCGAATGGGCTGGCGAAATGGAAGCGGCCGGTCTGGCCCTCGTACCGGGTGAGGGTCCGGACCTGGAAGTTGTCACCCCATGAGGAGTCCGGCGCGGCTACCCCGATCGACTGTGCAGGAACAAAGCCGAAGCGACGGTAGTAGGCAGGGTCGCCGACCAGCCCCACCAGGGGCTCGCCGAGCGCGTCGGCCGCACCAAGAAGACCGTGCATCAGGGCAGCACCGATACCAGCTCTTCGGCGGTGCGGTAGAACACTCAGCGGCCCGAGACCCAGAGCCGGCTGGGCATCGACATGGGCACGCGTAGCTACGACGTGGCCGACCACCAGGTCGTCCTCGACCGCGACCAACGACAGCTCCGGGACCCAACCAGCATCGTCTCGCAGCCACGACACCAGCGTCGCTTCGCCCGGCTCCCCACCTGGCTCCACTGGAGGGGCGCTGTGCGCGGCGCCGCGGAACGCGGCAGCCGTGACCGCACGGATCGCCTCAACGTCGCCGGGGAGCTCGCGTCGAATCATCACCATGGAACCGTCGGCTCTTTCGCTGACCGTCGTCAACCTATTTTCGCCGGCGCGTCTGACCTGGCGGACGCTAACCCCGCGGCGAACCTTGAGGCGGGCTTCGCGCGCGCTGACCTGACCGTGTTCTGCCGCCTCGACGAGCTCGGCCTCGAGGCCACCGGGCTGCGACTCGAACCCGAGCGCGCACTGCACGCCTGCTTCGACCGGCCGGAACGTCCAAGGCACCGAGAGAGGCCATCAACGGCAGGCTCGAACATCTCCGCAGCTCAGCCCTCGGGTTCCGCTACCTCACCAACTACCTCGCCAGATCCCTGCTCGAGTCCGGCGGGTTCAGACCGCAACTGCACCCTGGTCTGTGAAGAGCCCAGAAAACCCTTGTGGACAACGCGAAACTCACTGGTCGATGTCGGACAGGTCAGGTAGAATCGAACACATGTTCGACACCGACCTCAGCCT
>JANLYC010000023.1:0-4310 GCA_031365435.1 Nocardioidaceae bacterium | reverse complement strand
GACGAGAACGGGCTGCACCCCGTTCAGCAGGCGTTCCTCGAGAAGGGCGCGGTCCAGTGCGGCTTCTGCACGCCGGGGCTGCTGGTGCAGACGCACGACCTGCTGGAGCGGGTCGAGTCGCCGTCCGACCCGGAGATCCGGGAGGCGCTGGCCGGCAACCTCTGCCGTTGCACCGGCTACGAGAAGATCCTGGACGCCGTAAGACTCGCGGCGCAGCGGACGGCCGGGAAGGCGACGACATGAGCCCGGCCGCCGCGGCGAGGACGGTGGTCATCGACCGATGTCACGTCGCGACCGTCGACGGTGCCAGGTCGGAGTACACCTCGGGGCATGTGGTCATCGAAGGCAACCGCATCGCCGCAGTAGGGGAGGGGCGCGGTCCCGAGGGACTCGAGGGCGCCCGGTATGTCGACGGGACCGGCTGCCTGCTGACACCCGGCCTCGTCAACACCCACCACCACCTGTACCAGTGGACGACACGTGGGCACGCCGTGGACGGCACCTTGTTCGAGTGGCTGACCACGCTGTACCCCGTGTGGGCCAACATCGACGAGGACATCGTGCGCACCTCCGCGACCGGTGCGCTCGGCTGGTTGGCGCGCACCGGGTGTACGACGAGCACCGACCACCACTACGTCTTCCCGCACGACGGTGGCGACCTGCTCTGGCCCGAGAACGATGAGGCCCGCACCATCGGCCTGCGGTTCCATCCCACCCGCGGGTCGATGGACCTCGGCACGAGCAAGGGCGGGCTGCCCCCCGATCACGTCGTGGAGGACATCGACGCGATCCTGGCCGCGACCGAGACCGCGATCGACACCCACCACGACACGTCGTTCGACTCCATGTTGCGCATCGGCGTGGCTCCGTGCTCGCCGTTCTCGGTCACGGGCGACCTGCTCAAGCTGGCCGCCGAGCTGGCCCGCGCCAAAGGCGTCCGGATGCACACGCACCTGTGCGAGACGCTCGACGAGGAGGACTACTGCCGCGAGCACTTCAACAGCACGCCCGTGGAGTACATGGAGAGCGTGGGCTGGCTGGGGCCCGACGTCTGGTACGCCCACGCCGTGCACCTCGACGACGCCTCCATCGCCAAGATGGCGGCCACCGGCACCAGCGCCGCGCACTGCCCGTCCTCCAACGCGCGCCTCGGCTCCGGCATCGCCCGCGCTCGCGACATGCGTGACGCCGGGGTGGCGGTTGGGCTCGGCGTGGACGGCGCTGCCTCCAACGAGGCCTGCGCGCTGCTCGAAGAGGTCCGGCACGCCGTGCTCTTCGCACGCGCCCGTGGCGGGCCGCGAGCGCTGACGGTCCGTGACGCGCTCGAGATGGGGACGATGGGCGGCGCGGCCGTCCTCGGTAGGCAGGACGAGATCGGATCGCTCGAGGTCGGCAAACTTGCGGACCTCGCGCTGTGGCGGCTCGACACGTTGCCGCACATCGACATCGCCGACCCCGTCGCCGCGCTGGTGCTGGGCAGCCAGCCGCCGCTCGAGCTGCTGCTCGTCAACGGCACACCCGTCGTCGAGCGCGACGAGCTGGTCAACGTCGACGAGGACGCCGTCGCCCAGGACGTCCGACAAGCAGCCACGCGACTTCTCTCCAGAGCAGGAGCACTTTCATGAGCAAGCTGAGCACCCCCACCGAAGTAACTCCCCGTACGCCGACCGGCGCACCCGGCCGGCTCGAGAACGACGCCACCGGGGGCATCGGTGACAACCCGCTGCGGCCGGACGGCACGCTCAAGGTCACTGGAGAGTTCGCGTACAGCAGCGACCTCTGGATGGACGACATGCTGTGGGGCGTCACGTTGCGCAGCCCCCACCCGTTCGCCCGCATCCGCGCCATCAACATCGGCGAGGCGCTCGCGACTCCCGGTGTCTTCGCGGTGCTGACCGCCGATGACGTCCCCGGCAGGAACGTCTACGGCCTCGAGCTGTCCGACCAGCCGGTGCTCGCCCAGGACGTCGTGCGCTACCAGGGCGAGGCCATCGCGCTGGTCGCGGCCGACCACCCCGAGATCGCCCGTCAGGCGGCGAAGAAGATCCGGGTCGACTTCGAGGTCTGGGAGCCGGTCACCGACGCCCGTGACGCCCTCGGCCACCCGAACTGGAACCGGCTGCACGACGACCCGGCCGAGTCGACCGAGATGAGCCGGTCAGCTGCCCCGATCCACCCGAAGGGCAACCTCGTCCGTCACCTCAAGATCCGCAAGGGTGACCCGGAGGCAGCTGCCGACATCGTGATCGAGAACCACTACTCGGTGGGGATGCAGGACCAGGCGTTCCTCGGTCCGGAGTCGGGGCTGGCCGTTCCGGACGGGCTGGGCGGGGTCGACCTGTACGTCGCCACCCAGTGGCTGCACGTCGACCAACGACAGATCTGCACCGCGCTCGGGCTCGGTCCCGACCAGGTCCGGCTCGCGCTGGCCGGCGTGGGCGGCGCCTTCGGCGGCCGCGAGGACCTGTCGATGCATGTGCACGGCTGCATGCTGGCGCTGCACACCGGCAAGCCGGTCAAGATGGTCTACAACCGCGAGGAGTCGTTCTTCGGCCACGTGCACCGGCACCCGGTCGAGATGCGCTACGAGCACGGCGTCAACAAGGACGGCAAGCTCGTCTTCGTCAACTGCGACCTGTATTTCGACGGCGGCGCCTACGCGTCGAGCACGCCGGCCGTGGTCGGCAACGGCGGCACCATGGGCATCGGCCCGTATGTCGTCCCGAACGTGCACGTCGACGCGTACGGCGTGTACACGAACAACCCGCCCTGTGGCGCCATGCGCGGCTTCGGGTCGGTGCAGACGGCCTTCGCCTACGAGGCGCAGATGGACCTGTTGGCCGCCGAGCTCGGCATGGACGCGATCGACTTCCGCAAGCTCAACGCGATGAAGGAGGGTGAGGTCACGCCGCACGGGCAGGTCATCAACAGCCCCGCGCCGGTGGCCGAGCTGCTCGACCGGCTCCGCGCGCTGCCACTGCCGCCCGAACGCGACAGCAACGGCGGGCACGACCTGCGGATGCTCCCCGGCGGCGTCGCCAACTCCACTCACGGCGAGGGCGTCAAGCGCGGTGTCGGCTATGCCGTGACGTACAAGAACGTCGCCTTCTCCGAGGGGTTCGACGACTACTCGACCGCCCGGGTGCAGCTCGAGGTAGCCGGCGATCGGCCGGTCGCGGTCGTTCACACGGCCGCGGCAGAGGTCGGCCAGGGCCTGATCACGATCGAGCAGCAGATCTGCCGCACCGAGCTCGGCGTCGACAACGTGATCGTGCATCCGATCAACACCGACGTCGGGTCTGGCGGGTCGACGTCGGCCTCCCGGCAGACCTACATGACCGGCGGCGCCGTGAAGCTGGCCTGCGAGGCGGTCCGCGACCGGCTCATCACGCTGGCGAACGAGAGGAGCGACCAGCCGCTCGGGGACGACGTGACGCTGTCAGGCGGCAACCTCGTGTCCGCATCCGGCCAGGTGCTGATGTCGATCGTCGACGCGCTCGGTGACGAGGTGATCAACGAGACGCGCGAGCACCACCACCGTCCTACCCAGGAGATCGACGAGGAGACCGGTCAGGGCTTCGCCCATGTGCAGTACTCGTTCTCCGCCCACCGTGCCGTCGTCGACGTCGACGTCGACCTGGGGCTGCTCAAGGTCGTGGAGCTGGCCTGCACCCAGGACGTCGGCAAGGCGATGAACCCCGATGCGGTCGTCGGTCAGATCCAGGGTGGCAGCACCCAGGGGATGGGGCTGGCGATCATGGAGGAGATCGTGGTCAAGGACGGCAAGATCAGGAACCCCTCGTTCACGGACTACCTGATCCCCACCATCCTCGACACGCCACCGATGCCGATCGAGGTGCTGGAGTACGCCGACCCGCACGCGCCGTACGGCCTGCGTGGTGTCGGGGAGGCGCCGACGATCTCGTCGGGACCAGCCGTGGCGGCAGCGATCCGGCAGGCGACCGGACTCGCGCTGACCCGGGTTCCGGTGCGGCCGGAGCACATCACGGGGTCGTGACGTCGTGACCGGCACCCAGCCGGGCACTTCCTGCGTCGTGCGCCTAGAGGCCTGCGACGAAGCCGTCGCGCAGCTGTTTGGCCGCGGCCTGGAGCGCCGTCGCCATCGTCTCGGTCTGGTCGTCCGTCACCCGGCTGACCGGACCGGAAAGGGACACGGCGGCCTTGAACGGCAGGCCGGAGATCGGCGCGGCGACGCACCGTACGCCGTGCTCCTGCTCCTCGTCGTCGACTGCGTAGCCGAGCGCCCGGATGTCGGCGATGGCGGCGAGCAGGGCGTCGGGTGTGGTCAT
>JANLYC010000020.1:0-2838 GCA_031365435.1 Nocardioidaceae bacterium | reverse complement strand
GTGGTGCGAGCTCGGCCCGACCGGCACGCCGTCGAGCGTCAGCCCGTACTTGCCCCGGTCCTGCGTCAGGGGGTCCTGCCCGATCAGCTTGCACACCAGTGGCGCGAAGACCGCCACCAGCACCAGGAAGACGATGAAGATGGCGCTGACCAGGGCGACCTTGTCGCGGCGGATCCGGCGCCAGGCGAGCTCGAGCGGCGTACGCCCCTCGATCCGCTCCTGCGGAGGGGCGACGGGGACGGGCTCGGACTCCTCGTGCGGTCCGACCACGTCGGTCAGGGTCTGCGTCATGGCCGGTTCCTCTCCGTCTCGTCGGCCAGCTCGGCGTCGGACAGGCTGGCTGCCGTCACGCCGCCCTCGTGCTGCGTCATGGCCCGCGGCTCGGACGGCACGCTCTGCGCCGCCGGGCCCTGGTCGATCTGCGGGACCGCCTGCGCCAGGTCCTCCAGGTCGGCGACCGGGTGGAAGCAGGCGGTGACGTGGTCCGGGCCGGTCAGGCGCGGGAGCAGCTCCGGCACCGACTCCTTGCAGTCCTGCTGCGCCTTCGGGCAGCGCGGGTGGAACCGGCAGCCGGACGGCGGGTCGATCGGGGACGGCACGTCGCCCTTGAGCCGGACCCGCGCCTGGGTGCCGGCGTTGTCGGGGTCGGGGTGCGGGACCGCCGAGAGCAGGGCGCCGGAGTACGGGTGCCGCGGCTGGCCGTAGAGCTCGTCGGCGGGGGCCTCCTCGACGACCTTGCCGAGGTACATCACCGCGACCCGGTTCGACACGTGCCGGACGACCGACAGGTCGTGCGCGATGAACAGGTAGGTCAGGCCGAAGTCGCGCTGCAGGTCGGCCAGCAGGTTGATCACCTGGGCCTGGATGGACACGTCGAGCGCGGAGACCGGCTCGTCGCAGACGATCAGCTTGGGCCGGAGCGCGAGCGCCCGGGCCACGCCGATGCGCTGGCGCTGGCCGCCGGAGAACTCCGCCGGGAAGCGGTTGTAGTGCTCGGGGTTGAGCCCGACCACCTCCATGAGCTCCTGCACCTGGCGCTTGCGCTCGTCGCCCTTGGACACCCCGTGGATGTCGTAGGGGTCACCGATGATCGAGCCGACCCGGCGGCGCGGGTTCAGCGACCCGTACGGGTCCTGGAAGATCATCTGGATCTCGCGGCGGAACGGCTGCATCTGCGCCCGCTTGAGGCGGCTGATGTCCTGACCCTCGAAGGTGATCGTGCCCTCGGTGACCGGGTAGAGCCCGAGCAGCAGCCGGGCCAGGGTCGACTTGCCGCAGCCGCTCTCGCCGACCAGGCCGAGCGTCTCGCCGCGGCGGATCTCGAGGTCGACGCCGTCGACCGCGTGCACCCGGCCGACCTCGCGCTGCAGGATCACCCCGTTCTTGATCGGGAAGTGCTTGACGACGCCCGACAGCCGGACGAGCACGTCGTCCTGGGTCCCCGGGCGTGCGGCAGCGGGGGCGGGAGCGGTCACCGGTCGGCCTCCTGGCTGGTGGTGGTGCTCTGGTCGAGGTCGTCGATCCGGTGGCTGCCGGGTGCACCGTGCGCGTGGCCGGCCAGCTGCCCGAGCACCGCCGCGTCGGGGGCGTTGGCCAGGCCGACCAGCTCCTCCTCCGGGCTCGCGCCGCTGCGGGCCAGCGCCGCGGCCAGCGACTCCTCGGTCGGGCGCTCGGCGGTGGCCACGTGCACCCGCTCGGCCTCGACGGCCGGGTCGAAGCCCACCTGGTCCGAGGGCAGGAAGCAGGCCGAGCGGTGCCGCGCCGCGCCGGCCTCGACCGGCTTGAGCGGCGGGACCTCGGTCAGGCACCGGTCCATGACGTAGGTGCAGCGCGGGTGGAACGAGCAGCCGGACGGCAGCTGGATCAGCGACGGCGGGGTGCCCTGGATCGGCTTGAGGCGCTGCCGCTCCCCGGTGTAGGCGGGGATCGACTCGATCAGCCCCTTGGTGTACGGGTGGTGCGGCCGGTAGTAGGCCGAGCTGCGGTCGGCGAACTCGACCGACTTGCCGGCGTACATGATCATGACGTCGTCGGCGATCTCGGCGATCACACCGAGGTCGTGGGTGATCATGACGAGCGCGGCGTTGAACTCGACGCGCAGCCGGCCGAGCAGGTCGAGGATCTGGGCCTGCACCGTCACGTCCAGCGCGGTGGTCGGCTCGTCAGCGATGATCAGCTTCGGGTTGAGCGTCAGCGCCATCGCGATCATGGCGCGCTGGCGCATGCCGCCGGAGAACTGGTGCGGGCGGTCGTCCACGCGGCGCTGCGGCTCCGGGATCCCGACGAGGGCGAGCAGCTCGATCGCGCGGGCGCGCGCCTGCTTGCGGCTCTGGTCGGTGTGGACGAGGACGACCTCCTCGATCTGCTTCCCGATCGTGTAGTGCGGGTGCAGGCTCGACAGCGGGTCCTGGAAGATCATCGCGATCTCGTTGCCGCGGAGCTTCTGCAGGTCGTCGTCGGCCATCGTCAGCAGGTCCCGGCCCTCGAACAGGGCCTTCCCGGTGATCTTGGCGCCGCGGGTGAGACCCATGATCGTCTGCGTGCTGACGCTCTTGCCGGACCCCGACTCCCCCACGATGCCCAGCGTCTTGCCGGCGTCGACGGAGAACGAGAGGTTCTGCACGGCGCGCACGACCCCGTCGTCCGTGCGGAAGGAGACGGAGAGGTCCTCGACCTCGAGCAGGTGCACTGTCACCTCGGGAGCCAGGTCCGACCGGCGGGTAGCGCCGGCCACGACGACGGAGGTCCACGGCCACCTGGGGCCCCGGACCTGGGAAGTTCATGGAACCACAAGGCACCCGCCCGGGGTCCCCGGGGCGAACGGCGCCGTGGCTCCCG
>JANLYC010000645.1:0-5213 GCA_031365435.1 Nocardioidaceae bacterium | reverse complement strand
GCGGAACTGGGTGCAAACTGACTCACCTGCTCAGCATCGGTCCCACGTGCGGCGTCAACTCGTACGACTCCACCTGGCCACGCGCCCAGCACCATCCTCGCAGAGCCGGAAGTTCGCCTCCGACCTCGTCAGTTTCGGCGCGGGCGCAGGGCCGCACCAGGGTTGCAGCGATTGGCGCCTCGAGCCGCACCAGGTCTTCCGCGAGCTACCCGTTCTGCCACGAACGATCCTCGTGCTGATGTGCTACGAGCACCTGGACGACGAGGAGGTCACGTCGCTGGTCGACCTGGCGCCGACTCGAGTGCGGGACCTGGCAGACCAGGCTCTGCGCGCCATGAGTGCGGCGTTGCCTGCGCCTGCCGAGCTCCGCCGAGGCCGTGCGATGGACACTGCGGGCCCAGCTATCAGTGCGGAGCGGTGAGATGCAGTCCGACAGCTTCGTGAGAGATCTGCTCGAGCACGAGGTCGAGCTGGCTGCACCCTCTGATGGAGTCATCACACGCCTGCTCGAGCCACCTCGGCGCAAACGCCGTACCCCGACCCCGACATGGCTCTCACTGGGCCTGGGGTCGGTCGCGATCGTCATCGCTCTGACGCTGACCTCCGTCCTCGACGCCTGGTCCGACGACACCCCGCGAGGCGTGGGCACGCTGCTCCTGGAGTCCGGTGGCACCTCCGGGCCAGGGATCCCACCGGGCTTCTTCGATCTCGACCTGGGGGGTGTCCATGTCGGACTCGACGAACGTGGCAGTGCCAGTCTCGACCCGAGGCGAGCGTGGAGACGGCCCTGCGAGGTAGCTCTGCTCACGCCAAGCCACACTGCTCTCGCCCACAAGACGGCGTGCGCGGGGGCCGACAACCGCCCTCGGTGGGAAGTACTGATCTCGTCGGGTCGAGGTGCCGCCACGGTCCAGGCCGGACACTTCCGAAGGTCCACCCCAGTCTCACGTAGCTCCGTTGCCATCGGCATCCCGGTGGCGGCGGCCACGCAGCCCTCGGGCCGTGCGGCCGTTCTCACGAGCGTCCACGGAAGCGCGCGATATCCCGGCGACACGCGCTGGGTCCCCAGGATCTGGACATCGATCTCCTTGCCTCACCGCGACGTCCAGGTCTCGATCCTTGCCCCGAACGCTGCCGCGACCGCCTGGCTGACGGGTTCCATCTATGTCGACTGACCGAGGATCTCGTTGTCGGCCCCCGCTGCCACCGCATGACCTTCGGGGTCGGGGCCTTGCGGACGAGGGCCCGGAGTAGGCCATGCGGCAGGTGACCCTGCCCGGACCAGCTCTGGGGAGAGCCATGCTCTCGCACTGGAACCTCCGCGCCACCCAATGGTGGGCTACGGCTACGCAGCCGGCGGCCGGCGAGATGGCCACCCTCGACGAAGCCGTCACACGAGTGTTGGGCGAGGAGGCGATGCGCGCACCGGCTGCCGGAGGGACCGTTCGCCGACTGCTGAACCGTCATCGACGCTTGCGCCCGACGACGGTTCAGTGGTTCGTGCCCACGGTGATCGCGACCGTCGTGGCGGTGGCGTTCTCGGTACTCATCGATGGTCCACGTGCGAGCCAGGTTGCCGCACGGCCCCTGCCCAGCTGGTCCCAGAGTGCGGTTGCCTGGACCGACGCCTCGACGCAGCCGCGGCAGTCGGGACACCTCGACATGGCTTACAACGGTGTCCACGTCCTGCTCGACGCCGGCAAGGGACCGGGCTATTGGTTCGGCTCCTGGCAACGACCGTGCCCACAGTCGTTGTTGGCGCCCTCGGTGGGGCGCATCCCGTCATCGGCCGCGTGCGGGCTGCAGGCCCGGAGCGAACCGCTGTGGGAGATCCTCGTGTCGCCCGGCTATGCAACAGTCCCGATCCAGCCCGCCCGGCTCCAGTGGGCGATGTCGGCCACGAGGACGTACACGCCCCGGTTCGTCGACGACCTCACCGTCGACGGGCATCCGGTCTGGGTGAGCAGTGTGACGGGCAAGGCCCGCTACCCGTGCAGGCAACGTTGCAACGGCTGGCTCCACCGCATCTGGACGTCCATCTACTTCCCCGAGCGGGATGCCCAGGTCTCGATCCTGGCCCCGAACTACGCGGGGATCGCTTGGCTGACCGACCGCATCGAGGTCGACTAGGGCGACGACACGGTGCGCACGACCGCTCCTTGGGGATCGACCTCAAGCGCCAGCGCTCGCCAGGTCTGCGGCACCTGCGCCTGAACGCGCGCCAGCACATCACCGGTCCCCATCGCCAGGACGGTCGGGCCCGCGCCGGAGATGACGGCGGCGACGGACTCGGCACGGAGCTCTTCGACCAGCTCGAGCGACGTCGGCATCGCGGACCCTCTGAACCGCTGGTGCAGCCGATCCTCGGTGGCAGCGAACAACAGCTCCGGCTGCTGGGTCAGGGCCGCGACGAGCAATCCGGCCCGACCTGCGTTCATGGCGGCATCGGCATGCGAGACCTGACCCGGCAGGAGGCTGCGCGCGGCCGCGGTCGAGAGGCCCTCGGACGGTACGACGACGACCACGCGGATCCGTTCGTCGACGTCGAGACGAACCGCCCGGGCACCGATCTCGTCCGTCCACGCGATCGTGAAACCGCCGAGCAGGCAGGCCGCAACGTTGTCAGGATGGCCTTCGATGGCATGCGCGAGCGACAGGCTCGCCTGCTCCGACATGCCGTGGCCGGGGACGAGGGCCTGGGCCAGCCGGATTCCGGCCACGATAGCCGCCGCCGAGGAGCCGAGCCCGCGCCCGTGCGGGATGCGGTTCTCGCTGGCGAGGGAGAGCCCAGGCTGATCCACACCCATGGTGTCGAAGGTGGCTCGAAGCGCGCGCACGACGAGATGATGTTCGTCGGTGGGAACACGCTCGGCACCCTCGCCCGAGATCTCGATGGCCAAGCCGGAGGCGGTGGTGGTCACGGCCAGGTCGTCGTACAGGCCGAGGCACAGTCCGAACGCGTCGAACCCGGGCCCGAGGTTGGCGCTGGTAGCCGGCACCCGCGCCACCGCGCGGCGACCTGCCAGCGCTGAACGCTCACCCATCGGTGAGTCCAGCCGCCGTCGCGGCTTGGTCCACATCCTTGTCGATGACCACGTCAACAGGCATGCCGCGAAACTCCAGCGCGGTATCGACGTCCTTGAGCCCGTGCCCGGTCACGGTGATCGTGATCACGCTGCCGGCATCGACCTCTCCAGCGGCCGACTTGTTGACCAGACCGGCTACGCCGGCCGCGGATGCCGGCTCGACGAAGACGCCGTCGTGGGCGGCCAGATCGCGTTGTGCCGCGAGGATCTCGAGATCCGTGACCGCCTCGATCGCCCCGCCGGACTCGTCACGGGCTGCCTCCGCGAGCAGCCACGACGCCGGGTTGCCTACCCGGATCGCCGTCGCGACCGTCTCGGGGAATGCCACCGCGCTGCCTCGTACGAGTGGCGCCGCGCCCTCGGCCTGGAATCCCCACATCCGCGGGCGCCGGGTCGCGTACGCGTGGTCGGCGTACTCGACGAACCCCTTCCAGTACGCCGCGATGTTGCCGGCGTTGCCGACCGGAAGCACGTGGACGTCGGGGGCGTCGCCGAGAAAGTCCACGATCTCGAACGCCGCCGTCTTCTGACCCTCGAGCCGGACCGGGTTGACGGAGTTGACCAAGGCCACCGGGTAGTCCTTGGCCAGGCCACGCGCGAGGTCGAGACAGTCGTCGAAGCCGCCTCGCACCTGGATGATCTTGGCCGCGTGCATGATCGCCTGAACCATCTTGCCGCGGGCGATCTTTCCCTGCGGAACGAGCACGATAGGCGTCATCCCGGCCCGGGAGGCATAGGCCGCCATCGAGGCGGAGGTGTTCCCGGTGGACGCACACACGACGGCCTCGGCGCCCTGCTCGAACGCGTTGGACACGGCCATCGTCATTCCACGATCCTTGAACGAGCCCGTCGGGTTGTTGGCCTCGACCTTCAACCACACAGAGCACCGGGTGAGCTCCGAAAGCCAGCCCGACTCCACCAGGGGCGTGCCGCCCTCGCAGAGCGTGATGACCGGCGTCTCGGCACTCACCGGAAGCCACCGGCGGTACTCCTGGATGACACCTCGCCACTGATGCACGCGGGCAGCCGGAGTGGCATCGGGAGTCATTCGGCGGCTCCCTCGACCCGCATGACCGAGCTCACGTCACGCACGATGTCCATCGTGCGCAGGGCCCGCACCGTGGACGACAACGCTGAGTCCGGCGCCGTGTGCGTCACCACCACGAGCTGCGCGTCCTCGCCGCGACCCTCCTGGCGGACGGTCTGGATCGACACCCCGTGCTGAGCGAACAGGTCCGCCACGGTGGCGAGCACGCCCGGCTTGTCGTCCACGTCGATCCCGACGTGATAGCGGGTGATCGTCTCGCCGATCGGTGCGATCTCGCACTGCGCGTAGGTCGACTCGCCGGACCCGGTCACCGACGCCAGCCGGTTGCGGGCGACAGTGACGACGTCTCCGAGAACTGCACTCGCGGTAGGCGCTCCCCCGGCCCCAGGACCGTAGAACATCAGCTGACCGGCCGCGTCGCTCTCGACGAAGACGGCGTTGTAGGCGCCGTGGACGCTGGCCAAGGGGTGCGACCGCGGGATCATGGCTGGGTGCACGCGGACCGAGACCGTGTCAGGAGATCCCGGTGAACCGCTCTGCTCACGGTCGCAGATGGCGAGCAGCTTGACCACGCAACCCATCTGCCGCGCCGACGCGACGTCAGCGGCCGAGACGTCGCTGATGCCTTCTCGGTGCACGTCGGCTGCCGTGACGCGGGTGTGGAACGCCAGGCTTGCCAGGATGGCCGCTTTGGCGGCGGCGTCGAAACCGTCCACATCGGCGGTCGGATCCGCCTCGGCGTACCCGAGCGACTGCGCCTGCTCGAGCGCGTCGTCGAAGCTCGCTCCCAGGGTGTCCATCTGGTCGAGGATGTAGTTGGTGGTTCCGTTGACGATGCCGAGGACTCGCCGCACGTTGTCGCCGGCCAACGACTCGCGCAGCGGCCTGATGATCGGGATCGCGCCCGCGACAGCAGCTTCGAAGTAGACGTCGCGACCGGCCTTGGTGGCGGCTTCGAAGACGGTGGAACCATCTTCCGCGAGCAAGGCCTTGTTGGCCGTGACGACCGAGGCCCCTGACTCCAGGGCGGCCAGGATGAGCGATCGCGCCGGCTCGATCCCGCCGATCACCTCGATGAC
>JANLYC010000592.1:0-7629 GCA_031365435.1 Nocardioidaceae bacterium | reverse complement strand
CCACTGCCGAGGACTTCGAGCGGGCACTCGACGCGGCCATCGACAACCCGTCGGTGGACGCGGTGATCGCGGTCTTCATCCCGGTGCTGACGACGTCCGGCGAGCAGGTCGCGAACGTGCTCGCGGCGGTGGGTGAGCAGTCCGACAAGCCTCTGGTCTCGACCTTCCTCGGCAGCGAGGGCGTCCCCGAGCTGCTGCGCGTGCCCGACCTCGAAGGCGCCGCCGGGCGTGGCTCGGTCCCGTCGTACGCCGCGCCAGAGGCCGCCGTGCGGGCCTTGGCCCGGGTCGTGACGTATGGCCAGTGGGTCAACCGGCCGCAGGGGACCGTGCCGGTCTTCGGCGACATCCGGCACGCCGCAGCACGCAACTTCGTCCACAAAATTCTGCGCGACCGGCCCGACGGACTCGACCTCGACGACGCCACCTTGCAGCTGCTGCTGGCACACTACGGCGTGGCGGTCGAGCCGTTGGCGCGGGTCACGACGGTCGACGAGGCCATCGCCGCAGCAGAAGGGTTCGGCTGGGACGTCGTCCTCAAGGCGACCGCTGACCACCTGCGGCAGCGACCCGATCTAGCGCACGTATGGCGCAACATCGACACCCCCGCCGACATGACCGACGCCTGGCACGACCTCAACGAGCTCATCGACGACTCGGCGCATGCCGACTTCGTCGTCCAACCCATGGCGTCGCCGGGGATTCCCATCTCGATCGGAGCGCTCGAGGATCCGCTGTTCGGCCCGGTCATCTCGTTCGGCATGGCCGGCACTCCGTCCGAGCTGCTCGGCGACGTTTCCTACCGGATTCCGCCGCTGACCGACTCCGATGCGTCCGACCTGGTGCGCGACGTCCGGGCTGCGCCGTTGTTCTTCGGCTATCGCGGTTCGGAGGCGATCGATGTGCCTGCTGTGGAGGAGCTGATCCATCGCCTCGCCCAGCTCAAGGACGACATTCCGGAGGTCCAGGTCCTCGATCTCAGTCTCGTGCTCGCCGGGGCCGAGGGAGCCAAGGTGCTCCGCGCGTCGGGACGCCTCTGCCCCGTGACCGACGCGCGCAGCGACTGGTTCACCCGACGCATGTCCGATCCGACGAGCTCCGATGACACGCTCATCACCGGTATCGCCGGTGCCCCCGGAGGAGCAGGCATCCCAGGTACTACTGGCCCCGCTCGATAGCTGCTCCCATGCCGATGCCCTGCGTGCAAGGATGGGCGCATGCGTGAGTCCATCCTCGCCGACCGGTCGGCCGATCTGCGCGAAGCCATCGATCGAGTCGGTTACTACCCGGCCGTCGTCGCTGACGCCATCGAGTCCGCGCTCGCCGGGGAGGCGGTCCGTAGCTTCGTGATCCACCACGAGCCGACGTTCGACCACGACGAGGTGCGGCGGCACGTGACTGTCCTCGTACTGACGCCCAGCCGGGTCGTTGTCGCGCACACCGACGAGCACCCGCCTGACGACCTGCTCCCGGCGCCGTACGCCTCGACGTCGACCGAGGCGGTCCCCATCGACCAGGTCGGCAGTGTCAGCGTCACCCGCATGGTGGCCAACCCGGCCGTCGCGTCCGAGCAGGGCTCGACCGACGTCAGCGAGGCCGTCCTGACGGTGGGTTGGGGGGCCGTACGCCGGGTCGACCTCGAGCCGGCGACCTGCAGTGACCCCGACTGCGTCGCCGACCACGGCTACACCGGCACGTTGGCGGCCGAGGACTTCGCTCTTCGGATCAGCTCGAGCGCCGACGGTGCCGAGGCGGTCGCGCGGCTGCTCGCTTTCGCCGGCGACCTGAGTGCGGCGACGGTGCGGTCCTGAGCGTGGACCCGGGGCAGTCGGCTGGGCCGGTCGTGCCTGAGTACGGCTCGAGGTCGCTCGCGGAGGTGCTGCCGTCGGCCATCGCCGCGGCCGGCGGAGGCACGGGCTGGACGAACACGCTCGCCTTCCCGCCGATGGACTCCTATGTCGTGTTCCTGGTCGACGGGCTCGGCCAACACCTGCTCCTGAACTATGTCGAGGAGGCCCCCTACCTTGCCGGCCTTCTCGGGAACGTCATCACCGTCGGGGTCCCGTCCACCACGGCAACAAGCCTCACGAGCCTGGGCACTGGACTCCCGCCGGGGTCACACGGGATCGTCGGCTTCACCTCGCGCATCCCCGGCACGGATCGACTCCTGGAGGCGTTGCGGTGGGACAAGAACGTCGACCCCCGCGAGTACCAGCGACATCCGACGTCGTTCGACCGAGCCCGGGACTCCGGGATGACGGCGACCGTCGTCAGCAAGCGCATGTTCGAGGGCACCGGCCTGACCGACGCGAGCCAGCGCGGAGCGACGTACGTCGGCGCCGACACGGTGGGTGAGCGCATCTCTGGCTCGGTCCTCGCTGCGAGCGAAAGCCGCTCGATCACCTACCTCTACGAGGGCGAGCTCGACGCCACCGGTCACCGTCGTGGGTGTGGCTCATGGGCCTGGAAGCACCAGCTCGCGATGATCGACAGCTTCGCGGCCCGACTGCGTGAGGCCCTTCCCAGCCGGACGGGCCTGGTTATCACCGGCGACCACGGCATGGTCGACGTCCACCCTGACACGCGGGTCGACGTGGACGAGGAGCCGGAGCTGATGGAAGGGGTTCGCCTGTTCGGAGGCGAGGCGCGCTTCCGCCACCTGTACTGCGCCGCAGGCGCCGTCACCGATGTCGCCAAGCGATGGGACGAGCGGCTCGGAAGCGACGGGATCGTGGTCACTCGTGAGCAGGCCATCGACGAGGGCTGGTTCGGGCCGGTCGAGTCCGATGTACGTCCGCGACTCGGTGACGTCATGGTGGCGTGCATGGGCGACCTGGCGGTGGTGTCCACGAGCCGGTTCCCGTACGAGGCGACGCTGGTGGGCCTGCACGGCTCGCTCACTGCGCAGGAGATGCTCGTCCCGCTGCTCGTCGACGCACCCGGCTGACCGGACGTCGGTGGGTCAGGTGGCAAACGGAAGGACATCTGGCGACAGGGCCGCTGCCTGAGCCCGCGCCGCGGTCATCCGGCGACGGTGGTGGAGCCGGCACAGCACCTCGTAGCCGACGTCGGGCGGCGGCTCGTTCGGCTGGTCGACGTCGCCCACGACGATGACATCCCCTTCGGTGACCATCTCGCCGTTCTCGGTCCGAGCGTTGTGGGTGGCGCGTTCCCCACACCAGCACAGGGCTTCCACCTGCAGCGTGTGGACCCGGTCGGCGAGCTCCACCAGCCGTGCCGAGCCGGGAAAGAGCACGGAGCGGAAGTCGGTGAGGATGCCGAAGGCGAAGACGTCGATCTGGAGGTCGTCGACGAGGCGGGCCAGTTGGTCCACCTGGTACGGCGTGTAGAACTGGGCCTCGTCACAGATCAGGTAGTCGAATCGGCCGCCGCTGGTCAGGTCGTCGACAACGTAGTGCCAGAAGTTGAAGTCCGGCGGGACCTCGACAGCGCCGACGCTGAGGCCGAGCCGACTGGACAGGGTCGATGCTCCGGCCCGGTCCTGACTGGTGAAGATGTGTCCCACCCGGCCACGCGCCCTGTGGTTGTGGTCCAGCTGGAGGGCCAGCGTGCTCTTGCCGCAGTCCATCGTTCCGGTGAAGAAGATCAGGTCGGCCACGAGCACCGATCATGCCATCGTGACCGCTCAGGCGAACTTCGGTCTGCGACGTCGGAGCGAATCGGCGCGTAGTTCCCACGATTCGCGCGGTTTGTGTCCCACCATGAGGGGGTGAGCCAGAAGTACGTCATCGACAAGCCGATTGCCGTGCCAGGGCGGGGGTTCTTCGCGTTTCCGGCCGCCCTGATCGCAGCCATCGGCGCGGCCGGCGCCTGGTGGTACACGGCGCTGTCCTGGAAGTGGACCTGTGAGGGCTCCGACGGGAAGCCGGCCCCTGCCCAGCTCTCATCGCAGGCGCATCGCTGTGAGCAGATCAGCCAGTCCGACGCGAAGCTGGCGCTCGCGGTCCTGGCAGTGGTGAGCGCGTTGATCGCCGCTGCAGTCGTGTGGCGCTGGATGTACGGTCGGGCCGGCGCGATCCTCGTGGTACTCGCCATCTTGTTGCCGGTCGTGCTGCAGTTCGGCGCCTTCTTCATCGCCGCTCAGCCTTCTGACAGCTGCGACGCCGTCGCGCAGGCGGGCCAGCGGGCCGAGATCCAGCAGTGGCGATCAGGCGGTCGGACCGGCGACCGCCCTGCCCTGTGCACGCGCACCTGAACGGAGTCGCTCCGGTGCCTACCAGTGCACGCCCTTGAGGATCCTCGCAAGCAGCCGTTGCTGCCCCGTCGGTGCCTGGTCGGTCCCAGCGCCTCTGGCAGCGGCTGAGTCGGGGAAGACGTGGTACGCGTGGTGGAGGACGCGGAACGAAGCCTTGGGCAGCAGAGCGTGGGCGACCTCGCCCGCAGTCCCCAACCTGGTGTTGATCTCGTGCGGCTGACCCTTGATCGCATCCATCACGAGGTCGGCGGCCTGCGCCGGCGTGATCGTCGGGAACGCCTCGTAGATCTTTGTCGGCGCGATCATCGGGGTGCGTACCAGGGGCATGTGGATCGTGGTGAACGTGACCCCGTCGCCGATCAGCTCTGAGCTCACGACACGGCTCCAGGCGTCCAGCGCGGCCTTGCTCGCCACGTAGGCCGAGAACCGCGGCGGGTTGGTCTGGACGCCGATCGAACTGATGTTGACCACGTGACCGGCGCCGGCAGCCTGCATGGCCGGCAGCAGGCCAATCACCAGCCGGATCGCCCCGAAGTAGTTGAGCTGCATGGTGCGCTCGAAGTCGTGGAAGCGATCGGTGGACATGTGCAGGGAACGGCGGATCGACCTCCCTGCGTTGTTGACCACCACGTCGATCGTGGGGTGGTCGGCGATGATCCGCTTCGCCAGACGATCGATCGACTCGAGGTCGGACAGGTCGCAGGGGTAGCTGGCGGCGGTTCCGCCGAGAGCCTCGATCTCGGCCTGGACGTCGTGCAGCCCGTCCTTTCCCCTGGCGACCAGGATCGGGATCCCACCGGCCCGCGCGGCCTTCAGAGCGGTGGCTCTGCCGATGCCGGAGCTGGCCCCGGTGATCACCACCTTGGCTCCGGACAGGCACACGCGCAGCTCGGCGTCCTGGGGGGTGGCGGGGTCCAGGTGCTGCTCCCAGTAGTCCCAGAGCACGGGCGCGTAGGTGTCGAGAGCAGGGCAGCTGATCCCGGATCCGGCCAACGCCTGCTCGGTGTGCAGGGACGCGAACGTGCTGGCGAAGCCCAGGTGGCCCAGGACCTCACCGGGGATCCCGAGCCGGCCGAGCGTCTCATCCAACAACCGCTGGACCGCTGGAGTCCGCAGCGCTGCGGTGATGAGGCTCATCGGCGTCATGGCAGGCGGCAGCAGGGACGTGACCCGCCGATCGAGTGGAACGGCGAACCGCGGGGCCTTCGCGGCGGCGGCCAGGGTGTTGACGACGTCGATCGTGGCCTGGGGCGACGGGTTGACCAGGTGGAAGGTCTGGCCGTCGAGGTCGCGGACATGGGCGAGGTAATCGATCGCACGGACGACGAAGTCGACGGGGACGATGTTCGTATCGCCGAGATCGACCCCGAGCAGCGGCAGCCACTGCGGCAGGTTGTCTCGCAACAGCTTCAGGGCTGGGAAGAAGTAGTACGGTCCGTCCACCTTGTCCATCGCCCCGGTGACCGAGTCCCCGACGACCAACGAGGGTCGGTAGATGCGCCACGGCACGACGGACTGGCCGCGAACGAGGCGCTCGGACTCGAACTTCGTCGTGTGGTACGGCGAGGGAAGGTGTTGGCCTTCGTCGAACATCGTCTCGTCGAAGACGCCCACGTGGTCACCGGAGACCGCCACTGACGAGACCTGGTGCAGAACCGCCGCAGGCCACGCCTCGGCCAGTGCGAGCACCTGCGCGGTCCCGCCCACGTTGAGGACCTCGTTCTGCTCTGTACCCGCTGTCATCTCGTACAGGGCAGCCAGATGGAAGAGGTGCTTGATCGGACCCGCCAGGCTGGCCACCGTCTCGTCGTCCACGCCGAGACGGGCCGAGGTGAGGTCACCTGGGACCGGGACGATGCGGATGGATGAGCGCCAATGTGTGCGGTGCAGGCGGTCGAGCCGCTGGCGCGACTCCGGCCGGACGAGAACGTAGATCTTGCCGCGGCGGTTGGCCAGCAGCTCGCTGATGAGGTGCCGGCCGATGAAGCCGGTGCCGCCGGTCACGAAGTAGGCCATGGTCCGCCAAGGCTACGCACGCGTGCGCGACGTGGCTACCGCGGGCGTAGCCCTACGGCCGGCCGGTCAGCTGGTCGTGGTCAGGAGTCCTTGCTCTTGCCGAACATGATCTCGTCCCAGCTGGGCACGCTGGCTCGTCGACCTGCGCGCCGCCGGCGATGGGGTGTGGCCTCGGTCTCGGGTTCGCTGGAGGCTTCACCCGCTACGGCTGCCTCGGCTTCGTCGGCAGCCTGGGTGTCGTCCGCCTCGTCGGCTGTAGCAGTGGAGTGCTCGTCGACGACCTCGTCGGCCGAGGATTCCTCCACGTGTTCACCTGCGGCGGGGCGGTTGACCGCCCGGACGACCGCGGTCAGCTCATCGCCGTCGGCCTCGGCATCGGTGAGGCTCAGCAAGTCGTCCCCGTCGTCGGGAACGGCGGACAGCCGTCGCGCGGTCCGCTCCGAACCCTCACCGTCGCAAGGCTGCGGGCCCTTCTTCGTCGCCTGCTTCTCACCGGTCAGCCACTTGGCCTCGTCGTCGTCGGCCACCGAGTAGCGTCCGATCGAGTCGAAGACGAACCGGGCCGACCGCTCGTGTTCGCCTGACTGGTAGATGACGCCGATCGACCAGCGCCCGTCGTCGCGCCGCCAGGCGTCCCAGGCCGCGGATTCGGGATCGATGCTGCGATCGCGGAGCCGCTCGAAGACGATGTCGTTGAGCCGGCGGACCGGGCCATCGGCGTTCTTGCGGCGGACGTGGCTACGCCGGGCTAACGCGGCGACGTGCTGGCGCTCGGCCAGGACCGGGACGCAGTACGGCATGATCTTGTCGACCGAGACCTGGGCGAGGCCGGCGACCGCCTCAGGTGTCTCACCGGCCCGGATGCGTGCCTGTATGTCGCGCGGGCGTAGGGCGCTGTCCATCTCGATCTCCAACTGGCCGAGCCGCGCGCGGTCGCCGCGAAGGGCGGCGCGAAGCCTGTCGTCTGCGGGAGCGCCGAACTCGGCACCGGATTCGTCGACGAAGACGACCTGTTGGCCGTCTGCGCTCAACCCCACCAGCCTGAGCTTGCGCATGCTGTCCTTCCCGCACTGTCCCTCGTCCATGGGTCCGAGGTGAGACCAGTCTCGCCTGACAGGGCGCGCGAACAAAGAAAGCGCGCCGCGCCCACCTCGCTATTCAACACCGAAAGCCCCTCCTGGTGGCCCATCTGCCCACGAGTCACGGTTGAGAGCCGCTGCCCGCCCTGCTCGCCGAGATCTCCTGGACCGGCCTGGACGCAGCGAACCGCCCCGGCCGCCGGTCGACCAGGCCACCATCGCCGCCAGGACACCACTGATCACGGGGGTGAAGTAGGCCGTGGACGTGCCGTAGGCGTCCACCAGGTGACCGGCGATGGCAGCGCCGGGGGCGACGCCCAG
>JANLYC010000583.1:0-2676 GCA_031365435.1 Nocardioidaceae bacterium | reverse complement strand
GTCGGCGAGTCGGTGTTCTCGTCGCGCAGCACGGTGAGCTTGTGGGCGACGAGGGGGTGGTCCACGACATGGGTGCGCATGGGGCGAACCCTAGTCCAGCCCGCGCCCGGTGCCCCGTGCGCACCGGCTCGGATGGGGGTTGGCCGTGGGGTCCGTCTCTGACACTCTGGGAGCGTCCGCACGAGCCGCGCACCAGGCAGCACTGTGAAGGAGCGACATGTCCGAGCAGAGCGATGCCGTCGACTTCGCCGTCGCCGCCTACCGTGAGGAGGGCGTCTGGCAGGTCCAGGAGCTCGCCCACGACGTGCTCGCCGAGATCGGCACGCTCGCCCACGCCCTGCGCCGCTTCCCCGGGGACGGCGGCGCGGTCGGGATGATCGCCATCGACGAGGACTTCTTCGTCATCGTCCGGGTCGCGGGAGCGCACGTCCGCGTCCTGCTCTCCGACTTCACCGCCGCCGACGAGTGGGAGCTGGCCAGCTCGGCCGTCGACTTCCTGCACCTGCCGATGCCCGAGGACGAGGACGACCCGGCCCCGGCCGGCGACCTCGAGCTGCTCGGCGACCTCGGCATGCACGCCATGGACCTGGCTGTGCTCCTCGACGACGTCGACCTGTACCCCGACGAGATGCTCTCCGACGTCGCCCGCCGGCTCGGCTTCGGCGAGCTCTTCGACGACGCCATCGGCCTCACCACCGCGTGAGCCGCGCCGCCTGGGGCGAGCCGATGCTCGCCGCCCTGGCCGAGGCCCGCGCCGCCCTCGCGACCGGCGACGTCCCGATCGGTGCGGTGGTGCTCGACCGGGACGGCCTGGTCCTCGGCACCGGCCGCAACGTGCGCGAGGCCGACGCCGACCCCACCGGTCATGCCGAGGTGGTCGCGCTGCGAGCGGCTGCCGCCGTACGACGGGAGTGGCGCCTGGACGGCTGCACCCTCGTCGTCACCCTCGAGCCCTGCACGATGTGCGCCGGCGCGGCGGTCCTGAGCCGCGTGGACCGGGTCGTCTTCGGCGCCTTCGATCCCAAGGCCGGCGCCGTCGGCAGCCTATGGGACGTGGTCCGCGACCGACGCCTCAACCACCGCCCCGAGGTGATCTCGGGCGTCCTCGCCGACGAGTCGACCGCGCTGCTGGAGGGGTTCTTCCGCGAGCACCGGGGCTGAGGCCGGCGCTGATCGGGCTTGTGACGCCGTGTTACCCCCTGTTCCCACCAGGTTGCAGAGGGGCGGGGTCCAGGGGTCTAAGCAACGGTCATGCTGCTGCCTGGTTGGTCAGCAGCTCGGCCAGCCTCTCGGCTGGGGTCTGCAGGTCAAGGGTAGGGCGGGGCCTGCGGTTGAGGGTGTCGGCGACGTTGCGGAGATCCTTGGCGGTGTAGCCGCTGAGGTCGGTGCCTTTCTCGAACCAGTGCCGCAGCAAGCGGTTGGTGTTCTCGTTGGTGCCACGCTGCCAGGGCGATCGCGGGTCACAGAAGTAGAGCGTGGTGCCCTCCAGTGCGATCTGGATCCGTTCCCACTCGGCGAGCTCGGTGCCACGGTCCCAGGTGATCGAGCGACGCAGGTGCTCGGGCAGCCGGCCCATCTCCCGGATCATCGCCTCGGCCACAGTCGTGGCGTCGTGGCGCTCGGGCAGGTGGAGCAGGATCGTGAACCTGGTCGATCGCTCGACCAGAGTCCCGATCGCTGAGCGGCTGGCCGGGCCCACGATGAGATCGCCCTCCCAGTGGCCCGGTACCGCCCGGTCCTCGACCTCAGCCGGCCGGTCACGGATGGTGAACGCCTCGGTGTAGGGCGAGCTCGACGCCCTGCTCTGCCCGCGGGGCTTGCGTGCACGTCGCTTCAGGCTCAGCTGGCGGTAGAGGTCCTTGCGCAGCTCACCGCGGCCCTGCACGTAAAGCGCCTGGTAGATCGTCTCGTGGCCCACCCGATTCATGCTCACGTACGGCTGGTCGCGGCGCAGCACCCGGGCGATCAGTTTGGGCGACCAGCCCTCATCCATCTGCGTCTCGATCCACCGGCACAGGCCGGGGTTCTGCAACAACTTGCGCTCCTTGGGGCGCCGGCGGCGCTCGTGCGCGGCACGGTGTGCGATCGGCCCCCAGTAGGAGCCGTCCAGGCCCCGGTTGCGGTTGACCTCGCGCCAGACCACCGACTTGTCCCGGCCGACAAGCGCGCCGATCTCCCGGTAGGTACAGCCACACCGCACCGCGACCGCGATCGCGGACCGGTCCTCACTGGTCAACGCGCGCCGCTGCCGCGACGCCTCATCGAGACGTCGCTCACCCGGAACCCGGGCCGGCGCGCTCGAGGGTAGACCGCCGTCGCGGCCGAGCTGGATCACAGGGCTCATGAGTCCAGATCGTCGCCACCATCCCGCCCCAGCCCTTACGGACACGCCCGAGGACGTCGCAGCCCGTTGCAACGACAACCCCGAGCACACGAGTTCGAAGAACTCCTCCTGCTCCTCATACGCGATCGCTCGCTTCGCCATCTCACAGCACCGCCTCACACTCGGCGTTGCTTAGACCAATGGACTCCGCCCAACGATGCCGGGTCTCAATACACCTCGATTGCGTTCACCCAGCGGCTGATCGACGAGGGCGTCGATCCCTCCGTCGGGTCCGTCGGTGATGCGTTCGACAACGCGCTGGCCGAGAGCACGGTCGGGTCGTTCAAGACCGA
>JANLYC010000256.1:0-14084 GCA_031365435.1 Nocardioidaceae bacterium | reverse complement strand
CGCAATTCGCGGTGGGGGCGGTGGCGGGAAGACGGCTCACTTCGGGGGCAAAGACCTGGCAAAGGCGAGACCCAGCCCGACCCAGCGCGAGAGCGCCTCGTCGGAGGCGGCTGCGAACGGCTCGATGTGAAGCCACCCGTTCATCGCGCGACCGCGCATCTCGAACCTGGCAACGCCGTCCTCGTGCACGAGCGACTCCGTCTCACCCGGATCGACGCGCAGCAGAAGCCCGCCCCGACCACTCGCAGCGACAGCCATGTTGCCGTTGACCAAGAAGGCCAGCCCGCCGAACATGCGCTTCTCGCTGAGGCCATGGGGATCTTCGATGGTCGAGCGAATCCGCTCGGCAAGGTCTTCATCGAACGCCATGCGGCATGGTTGCACGACCGGCCGACAACGACCACAACGGCTAGGGCAGTGCGGTCAGGAGGTCTTTCACACTGCGCCGACGTCCGGTGTAGAACGGCACCTCTTCGCGGACGTGCCGGCGGGCCGTGCTGGCACGCAGGTGGCGCATCAGGTCGACGATGCGGTGCAGCTCGTCGGCCTCGAAGGCGAGGATCCACTCGTAGTCGCCGAGCGCGAACGACGCGACCGTGTTGGCGCGCACGTCCGGAAAGCCGCGCGCCAGTTGCCCGTGCTCGGCCAGCATGGCCCGGCGGTCGGCGTCCTCGAGCAGATACCACTCGTAGGACCGGACGAAGGGATACACACAGATGTAGTCCCTGGCTGCCTCATCGGCCAGGAACGCCGGGACATGGCTCTTGTTGAACTCGGCCGGACGATGCAGCGCCAGCTGGGACCACACCGGCACCAACCGGCCGCCCAGCGCAGTGCGACGCAGACCGTTGTACGCCGACTGCAGAGCCTCGGCTGTCGAGGAGTGCCACCACACCATCAGGTCGGCGTCGGCGCGTAGTCCGGAGACGTCGTAGATGCCGCGGACCGTGACGTCCTGCTCGCCGAGTGAGGCGAACAAGACCTCGACCTCAGCGATTTGCTCGGCCCGCTGGTCCTCGGACTCGACGGGCTCGGACAGCTCGAAGACCGACCACATCGTGTACCGGATGACATCGTTGAGCTCCCGTGCCGCCTTGCCCTGCGACGGACGCTTGGCCGGGGCAGGGTCCGCCGGGCCACCCACGGGCGCGGACTGTGGAGCGTCCACCGGCCCGTCGGCAGCACTACGGTGCGGCGAGTCGGAGAAGGGCGAGGTGGGTGAGGTCATGACCCCATTGTCCCCGCTGGCGTGACCGCGTCGAGCACCCGGGTGGCAGCCGCGACGCCGGAGGCGATCACGGCCGGAATGCCCACCCCGTCGAACGCAGCGCCACATACCTCGACACCGGGTAGACCGGCGACCGACGCCTCGACCCGGGCGACGCGATCCCGATGTCCGACGGCGTACTGCGGCAAGGCACCACCCCAGCGGGTGACGGTGGCGTCGAGCAGGGGTGCCCGTAGGCCGGTGGCCTCGCGGAGGTCGAGCACGGCGTTCTCGACCAGGTCGGTGTCGTCGCGCTGCAGATCTGCCTCCTCGCGCAGGCGCCCCACCGAACAGCGCAGGACGGCGACGTCGCCGGAGAGCCAGGCCCACTTCTGCGAGGAGAACGTCGATGCCTTGATGAGCCGGCCGTCGACCGGCGGGACCAGGAAACCGGATCCGGTCAGGTCGACAGCCACGGCGTCGGCGTCGACCGCGATGGTCACGACCGCCATCGATGCGTACTCGAGCCGGCCGAGCTCCAGCGCGGCCGGAGCGGCCACTGCGCGGAGCAGCCTCGCCGTGGGTGCGGCGGGGGCAGCGAGCACCACAGCTTCGGCGTCGACCGCCACCGGCTTGATCGTAGGTCCGTGCACGACCCGCCACCCCTGGGTGGTGCGCTCCAGCTCGCGCACCACTGCACCGGTCACGATCTGGCCGCCACGAGCCCGGACGTCCGAGGCCAGCGCTTCTGCCAGCCGGCCCACTCCGCCCGAGATGCCCGCAAAGACCGGGACAGTCGGGGCCGGGGGCTGCGTCGCCTCGTCCGGGAGGCCGGTCGTCGCCCGGGCCGCCGCGAGGAGACTGCCATGCTCGCGGGCGGCGCTCACGAGCTGCGGGAGAGCCGCATGGGTCGAGATCTCGTCCGCCCGTCCGGCATACACCCCACCGAGGAGCGGTTCGACGAGCCGGTCACGTACATCGGTTCCGAGGCGTCGGGCAACCAGCCGTCCGATGCCGATGTCCTCGGTGAGATCCAGTCGCGGCAGGAGGCGTTCGAGCCGGGCCCGTGCCAGCGTCGAGCGACTCAGGATGCCGCTCGCCGACGCGACGTCGAGGTTGAGGGGAATACCCATCAGGGTCGGTGGCAGCGGTCGAACAGCGCCACGGGTCCAGACCCCCGCCCCACTGACCTGGGGGTGAACGAGCTGGTCTCCGAGACCCACCGCCCGGGCCAGGTCACTGCCCTCGGGTCGGCGGTTCAGCATCGACTCGGCCCCGAGGTCGACGGGGATGCCGGCCACCTCGCCGAGCCGAAGCTTGCCGCCGACCTCTGCCGCAGCCTCCAGGACCACCACGTCCAGGTCCGGCCGGCTGACCAGCAGCTGACGCGCCGCGGTCAACCCAGCCACACCGGCCCCCACCACCACGACACGTGCAGCCGTAGGCTCCGGTGAACCCGACGGCGGGGTGGACGTCGGCGGTGGCATGACTCCAGCCTCGCACGCGCCTTGGGCGGTACGCCGTAGCAGGGGAACCGGCAGCGACCGACTGGCGTCGAAGCACCATGCGAACTCGCCGAACGTCCCCACGCACCGTCGCTGCCGCGGCCACGCTCGCCGTTGCCTGTCTGGTGACCGTCTCCGCCTGCAGCAACGGCTCGAGCAGCTCCACGGAGGCGGCGAAGGATGTCGGCAGCGCAGGCAGCGTCACCGGCGGAAACGCGGGATCCGGCGGCGTCCCGGGCGTCGCCGGCGATCCTGCCGGTCGTGGCTACGTCGCCCCCGGCGCGTCCGTCCCCGATGCAGCCGGCGCACACGACACCGCGAAGCAGGCCGCGTTGCTGACCGAGGCCGCCCTGATCAAGACAGGTTCGGTCTCTCTGCAGTCCACCGACATCGGCCGCGTCCTCAACCGCGTCTACGCCCTCGCCGGCGCGGTCGGCGGCGACATCAGCAGCGAAGACACCAGCACGAACGCCAAAGGCACCGTGACCAGATCCGCGCTGGTGCTGCGCGTCCCGGTCGCCCGGTTCGACACCTCCCTCAACGAGATCGCCGGGTTCGCGCACCTGGTCGGCAAGGCACGCACGTCCGAGGACGCCACGACCGCTGTCGCCGACATCAACTCGCGTGTCCGGAGCGCGGAACGCTCGATCGCCAGCCTGCGCCGACTGTTCAGCAAGGCGACCCAGCTCGGTGACATCATCGCGCTGGAGAGCGAGCTCTCCCGCAGAGAAGCCGACCTCGAGTCCCTCCAGGCGCAACAGCGTTCGCTGGCGGACCGGACCACCTTCTCGACCATCACGGTCACGATCGACCTGCCACCCGCCGGCCTCGAGCCGACACCCAAACCGACAGACGACCACGCCGGTTTCCTCGCCGGGATCCGCCAGGGCTGGAACGCGATGACCACCACCATCCTGGCGGTCGGACACGGCCTTGGTGTCGTCCTCCCGCTGGGCACGGTCCTCCTGTTCCTGGCCGGCCTCGTCCTCTGGTCCGTACGCCGGTGGGCCCCGGTGCATCGGTCGGTAGCCAAGGAGTCCTGACCCTCCACGGAGTCTGATACCTATCTCACACGCGGTGTCCGGCGGACAGGAAGAACGCCTAGAGTCCGATCCATGCCGACCTGGCCGCACCAGCTCGCCACCGGCCTCCGGACCCGCACGACCCAGCGAACCCCGCCTGGGGCGGTGCTGGCCGTCCTGGTCGCCACCGGCTGGGCCGCCAACCACTTCGCTGCGCTGATCCCCGTCCTGCATCAGGAGCGGGGGTTTTCCTCGACCCTGCTGGCTGCCGTCTTCGGCGTGTACGCAGTCGGGCTGCTTCCTGGTCTGGTCGTCGGCGGCGTCCTCAGCGACCGGATCGGTCGAGCATGGCTGGCACTACCCGGCGCCGCGGTCGCCGCCGCGGGTTCGTTGACCCTGCTCGCCTGGCACCCGGCAGCGGGACTGGCGACGGGGCGGCTGATCGTGGGGCTGGGTGCCGGGGCGACCTTCAGCG
The DNA here is from genome assembly GCA_031365435.1 of Nocardioidaceae bacterium. Lineage (GTDB taxonomy): Bacteria > Actinomycetota > Actinomycetes > Propionibacteriales > Nocardioidaceae > JANLYC01. The sequence continues at coordinate 9,875 of JANLYC010000256.1, read as the reverse complement.
CCTGCACTGCCTGGATGGCCGACCTGGCCGGCGCACACGGCACGACCTTGGCCGGTATCGCACTGACGGCCGGATTCGGCGGTGGGCCCGTTGCGTCCGGTCTGCTGGCGGCTGGACTCCCCGCGCCGCTGGCGCTTCCCTTCATCGTGAGTGCAGTGCTGTCGCTGGGCGCCGTGCTGGCCTGCATCGTGCTGCGCCAGTCCCGCAGCCTTCCCGCGGACCCGTCGGCCGCCGGCCAGCAACCGGTGCCGGCCGTGGCCCCGGAGGTGCCACCCGACGCGAGCGCGGGCACCGCCTTGTCGTGGGCTGTCCCGATAGCACCCTTCGTCTTCACCGCCGGCGCCGTCGGTGTCTTCACGGTTCCGACCCGGCTGCCCGCGCGGCTCGATGGGCCGCTGCTCGCGGGAATGTCCGCCGGAGTCGTTCTCGGCGCCGGGCTGCTGGCCCAGTTCGCGGCCCGTCGGCGCGGTCGACCCTTCGGTGTCACTGGACTGCTTTGCTGCGCGGCTGGGCTGTCGGCGCTGGCCGCCGTCGGCTCGCGAGGCCCTGTCATCGTGGTCACCGTCGTCGCGGTGCTGCTCGGGGCGGGCTACGGCCTGTGCCTGCATGCCGGACTCGTCGACCTCGACCGGTGGAGTCCCGTAGGTCGACGAGGGGCGCTGACCGGGGTGTTCTACGTGGCGACCTACCTCGGCTTCGGCGTACCTCTCCTGTTGGAGGCGCTGGCGCCGCGCTGGGGAACGCGCGCGCCGCTGACCGTGCTCGCTGCGACGGCGGTCGTCATCGCGGTCCTCCGCGCGCTCCGACGGTCGTGAGCGGCGCGATCAGCCGCCGAGGGAGTGCACGAGGTCGACGAGCCGGGTGAGCACGTCCGGGTCGGTGTCGGGCAGGACGCCGTGACCGAGGTTGAAGATGTGCCCCGGCGCGGCCCGTCCGGCCTCGACCACCTCACGAGTGGCCGAGTCGATCGCGTCCCACGGCGCGAAAACCATCGTCGAGTCCAGGTTGCCCTGAACAGCCTGGCCGGGCTGGATCCTGGTGACCGCCTGGTCGAGCGGAACCCGCCAGTCCACCCCCATCACCTCGACGCCGGCGGTGCTCATGTCGGCAAGCAGCTCACCCGTCGCCACGCCGAAGTGGATGCGCGGCACGTCGAGGTCGGCGATGGCCGCGAACACGGCCGTTGAGTACGGCAGCACGTGCGCACGGTAGTCAGCGGGCGACAGTCCGCCGGCCCACGAGTCGAACAGCTGCACCGCGGACGCGCCGGCCTCGACCTGGACGCGGAGGAAGCCGGCCGAGATCTCAGCCAACCGAGTCAGCAGGGCCGCCCACACCTCGGGCGCGCGACGCATGAGTGCCTTGGTGATGGCATGGTCCTTCGACGGGCCGCCTTCGATGAGGTAGGACGCCAGCGTGTAGGGCGCTCCCGCGAAGCCGATCAACGGCGTACTCCCGAGCTCCTCGGTGAGGGCGGCGACCGCCTCGGTGACGAAACCGAGTCGGCTGGGGTCGAACGCGGGCAACGCGTCGACGTCGGCCAGGTCCCGCACGGGCGTCGCGATCACCGGCCCCACACCGGGCTTTATGTCGAGATCGACGCCCAGGGCCTTCAGCGGCAGCACGATGTCGCTGAAGAAGATCGCCGCGTCGACACCGTGCCGGCGCACGGGCTGCATGGTGATCTCGACGATCAGGTCCGGCAGCATGCAGGCGTCGAGCATGGCCACGCCCTCACGCAGCCGCCGGTACTCCGGCAACGACCGGCCGGCCTGGCGCATGAACCACACGGGCACGTGCTCGGTGCGCTCGCCTCGGGCGGCACGCACCAAGGCGCTGTCTCTCGGCGAAGGAGCGTTGGTCACACCAGGAATCCTCGCACGCCGTCTCCGGCGACCGAGAAAGGCCCGTTCGCCCATCGGCGCGTCGTCCAGACGGCGGCCGCGACGAGGACCTACGCTCGGGTCATGGCCGCGCGCAAAGAAGTCGACGCGCCGCCGGAAGAGTTCCGGGAGGCACTCGATCAGCTGAGATCTGCACGGCTGCGCCCTGAGATCTTCAGTGAAGAGATGCCCGCCCCGCAGCGGATCGCGCCGTTCTCGGCAGCGCTCACCGCCGACGTGACCATTGGGGGCGAGGACGTCGGGGGCGGCCGATTGGTGCTGCTCTACGATCCGGCCGGCAACGACGCCTGGGAAGGCGTCTTCCGGTGCGTGGCCTACGTGCGCGCCGACATCGATCCCGAGATGGTGACCGACGCACTCCTGTCCGGGGTCGGCTGGTCCTGGCTCATCGAGTCGCTGGCGAACCACGGCGCCGAGTACGTCGCGCCGAGCGGCACCGTGACGCGCGTCGCGTCCGAGAGCTTCGGCGGGATGAAGGACGACCCGGCCAACGCCGAGATCGAGGTCCGGGCGTCCTGGACACCGCTCGGTGACATCCGTTCCCACGTCGAGGCCTGGGGCGACCTGTTGTGCACTGCCGCTGGTCTGCCCCCGGTACCCTCCGGGGTGGTCGCGATGCCCAACCGGCGCGGCCAGCGGGCTCGATGACCCCCGGCGAGCCGACCGACCCACTCGCCCCCGCCGCACCAGCCGCCGACGCGGAGCCACCCGAACCAGCCGAACCACCCGAACCAGCCGAACCCGAGGTTCCACCGGCCCCCCTGCTCGAGCTGAGGGACGGTCTGCCGCCGGTGATCGACACAGTCGAAGGCCTGCAGCGGACTGCCGCCCAGTTCGCGGCCGGAAGCGGACCGTTCGCGATCGACGCCGAACGCGCGTCCGGCTATCGCTACGGACATCGCGCCTACCTCATCCAGATCCGTCGTCACGGCGCGGGCACGGCCCTGATCGACCCGATTCCGTTCGGCGCGGTCCCCCACGAGGCGCTGCAGCCGTTGGCGGCCGCCGTGAGCGACGTGGAGTGGATCATCCACGCCGCAAGCCAGGATCTGGCGTGCCTGGGCGAAGTCGGGATGCGACCCACGCAGCTGTTCGACACCGAGCTCGCCGGCCGGCTGCTGAACTACCCTCGGGTGGCACTGGCCGTGCTGGTCGAGGAGCTGCTCGGGTTCCGTATGCGCAAGGAGCACTCCGCGGTCGACTGGTCCAGACGGCCCCTTCCCGAACCCTGGCTGTTGTATGCCGCGCTCGACGTCGAGCAGCTGATCGAGCTGCGTGATGTGCTTGCCCGCCAGCTCGAGGACGCCGGCAAGGCCGAGTGGGCCCGTCAGGAGTTCGCAGCCTGGGTCGCCAACCCCGAACCGTCGCCCCGGGCCGAGCCCTGGCGGCGTACCTCCGGTATCCACCGGGTGCGGGGCAGACGTGGACTCGCGATCGTCCGAGGGATGTGGCAGCGCCGCGACGAGATCGCGCGCAGCCGCGACGTCACGGCCACCCGGATCCTTCCCGACGGTGCGATCGTCGCGGCGGCTGCCGCCGCTCCGACCTCGCGGAATGCGTTGGCACGGGTCGAGGGATACGCCACCCGGGGCGGTCAGCGCTATCTGCGCGACTTCGCCCAGGTCATCGCCGACGCGCTGGCGCTTCCGGACTCCGCGTTGCCGACCGTGTCGCCCCAGCACGACGGACCGCCGCCACCGCGGGCATGGGCCGACAAGAACCCCGCCGCGGCAGACCGGCTCGCGCGGTGCCGCGCGGCCGTGTCGACGCTGGCCGGCGAGCACGACCTCCCGCAGGAGAACCTGCTCGCGCCCGACGCGGTACGACGGCTGGCCTGGACCCCTCCGGACACGCTGAGCCCCGAGACCGTGGGAGCGTTCCTCGCCGGAGCGGGAGCCAGACCGTGGCAGGTCGAGCTCACCGCTGCCGGACTAGCTGACGCTCTCCTCGCTGCTCAGGCCTGACCGCGAGCTCCTGCCTGACGTGAATTACCGACGACTTGTGTTGCGTAAATGTTCCTGCGTAAAGTAAGCCTCACCTAACTACTGGTCGACCCGGGTGAGCCGGGTGAGCCGGTGCCGGACCAACACGCAGGAGAAGGATCGTGCTCGCCAACTACCTGATCGGTCTTCGTGAGGGGCTCGAGGCCACCCTGGTCGTCAGCATCCTGGTCGCCTACCTGGTCAAGACCGGCCGCAGGGACCGACTGCCCGACATCTGGGCCGGGGTCACGGTGGCGGTGCTGCTCAGCTTCGGCTTCGGCGCCGTGCTGACGTTCACCAGCCAGAGCATGTCCTTCCGCGCGCAGGAAGCCTTCGCCGGCATCATGTCGATCCTGGCCGTCGGTCTGGTCACCTGGATGATCTTCTGGATGAAGCGCACCGCGCGGTTCATGAAGCGCGACCTCGAGGGCAAGCTCTCCGAGGCGCTGTCCATGGGCCGGGTGGCGCTGATCTTCATCGCGTTCGTGTCGGTGGCCCGCGAGGGCATCGAGACGTCCCTCTTCGTCTGGTCCACGACCCAGGCGACGTCGGGCACGCGGCCGTTCCTCGGAGTCACGCTCGGTCTCCTCAGTGCGGTGGCCCTCGGGTACCTCCTGTACCGAAGCGCCGTGCGGATCAACCTTGCGTCGTTCTTCAAGTACACCGGCATCGGCCTCGTGGTCGTCGCAGCCGGTGTCCTCGCCTACGGTTTCCACGACCTCCAGGAGGCCGGCTGGCTGCCCGGTCTCGACAACACGGTGTTCGACGTCAGCGCTCAGATCCCCTTGTCGTCCTGGTACGGCACCCTGCTGAAGGGCGCCTTCAACTTCAACCCGCAGCCGAGCGTCATCGAGGTCAGTGTCTGGCTCGCCTACCTCGTGGCGGTGATGACCGCCTTCCTGTGGCCGGGCAAGCAGCGACCACCCGTCCCACAGACGACCCCCTCGGCGCCGGTCAACGCCTGACTGACGCCGGTCGGCTCATCGACCACCGCTACACCACCACCCACAGCCTGCTTCCACTCCCTCAGTCCGACCGACCTGCGAGGTTTCTCTCCCTCATGCCTTCTCGACGCCCTGCCCTGCTGATCGCCGCTCTCACCCTCGTCGGCGGGATCTCCGCCTGTAGCAGCGACTCCTCGTCCGGCGGCACCAGCTACGACGTGAATGCAGGCGACACGACCTGTGCCCTGTCCACGACCACGTTCCCCGCCGGCACGGTGACGTTCAAGGTCGAGAACACGGGAAGCGACGTCACGGAGGTCTACGTCTACGGCAAGAGCGGCGACGCGTTCACCAAGATCATGGGCGAGGTCGAGAACGTCGGACCCGGCACCTCCCGGGAGTTCCGGGCCGACCTGAGCGCCGGCACCTACGAGGTGGCGTGCAAGCCCGGCATGCAAGGTGAGGGGATCCGCACCGCCATCACGGTCACCGGCGCCGGCGGCGACGCCTCCGCTACCGATTCCTCCGCGGCGTACGATCGCGAGCTCGAGCTCGAGATCGAGGCCAGTGGCGCTCCGAAGGCGATCGGCGCGCTCACCGCGCAGGTCGGGGAGAAGATCGAGTTCAAGCTCGTGAACCGGGCATCGGCCGAGTACTACCTCGAGGTGCTCGACCCGACCGGCCGGACGGTCGGCACCGCCGAAGCCGCCGCGAGCGGCAGTGGTGAGGTCGTCGTCGAGATCGGCGACGCCGGCGCCTACACCATCAGAACGTATGCCGACGGGGCCGAGGCGAAGGCGGTTGCGCAGACGCTCATCGCGTCGGCCACCGGCTGACCCCCCGGGCTACGGCGCGTCACTCTCGCGTGTTGAAGCCCGCGACCCCGGCCATCGTTTGACATCCTGGCCGGGTCCGACAGCCCGGCGCCGACACCGGGCTCGTACGTGTGAGGAGCTGCCTGATGAGCCGCCACAACCGTGCTGCCACCTTCGCCGGACTTGCCCTTGCGGCCGTCCTGGCGCTGAGCGGCTGTGACGGCCAGTCCACCGGCACCCCTGGCGGCAGCACCGACGGCACCACGACCTCGAATCCGCCGGCTTCGACACCGCAGACCACCGGCGACTCGACCGCGCCGGACGTCACCACCCCCACGACATCCACGCCCACGAGCTCCTCTCCCACGACCCACGACGACAGCTCAACGGTCCGAGCCAGGCAGTCGAAGGTGCCGATGCGGCGGCTACCCGGGTTCAACGAGCAGTGGACCTGGGACCGAACCTCGAGCGGGAGCGGCCAGCCAACCGGCACGCAAGGCAGCTCGCGCTGCCAACGCGCGTCGATGACAGCGATCGGCGGGGTGGTCGAATACACCACCACCTACACGCGTTCGGATGCGCCTGACGACGCAGCAGCGGTGACCACCGCCGTCTTTCCCGATGAGCAGACAGCCACCATGGCCGCATCGGTGCTGGCGAAGTGGCTGACCACCTGCCGCAGCCAGCTGGGGCAGCAACCAGGCGTCGACCGGGTGTACGTGGGCGCGGACAGCACGGTCGAGACCGTGGTCGGTCCCGGTCATCAGCGACTGATCAGCTACGGCCCCGTCGAGGGTGACCCGGACGCCGCCTACTTCAACGGCGAAGGATACGTGCGCGACGGCGACGTCATCAGCTACGTCGTGTTCCACAGCGTCGGCCAGGACTACGACTACCCGGTCGGCCAGGAACCGGCCGACCTGGCTCTCCGCGTGGCCGCGACCTATCTCAAGCGATCGCGCTGACGCAGCCCCTGCGGCTCAGTTGACCGAGACCGCCTTCAGCGGTGCGGTGTGACCCCGGCGCTGCTGCTGGTCGTACTTCCAGCGGTGTACGTACTGGGCCTTGAGCTTCTGGTCGTGGCTGCGCACATCGCTGGCGCTCAGGCCAAGGCTCTGTGAGCACGCGGGCCAGGCGCCCCACCCCTGTCCGTGCAGCACCCGCTCGGCGATGGCGATCTGCTGCTCCCGCGTCGCGAGGTCGGCCCGAGGCGCGAACTTGCCGCCGCCGTTGTTGGTCCACGTGCCCGCGCTGAACTGCAGGCCGCCGTAGTACCCGTTGCCCGTGTTGATGTGCCAGTTGCCACCGGACTCACAACCGGCGAGACGGTCCCAGGTGCGCCCGCTGGCGGCGTCGGCGGTGTAGAGGCTGGACGAGATCGGGGCGGCGACGGCGGCGGTGGCCGCCGCAAGGACCGCGAGCTGTCGGAGGGGACGCTTCTTGCGCGTGCGGTGGCGTGGCTCGTGAGCCATGGGTCTGACCTCTCGGCCGCCTGCGAAGTGAGCTGTCGGGTTCGGGCGGAAAGGTTCGCCCGGCCTCGGCCACGGTGCATGACCTCGGCTTCACCCCGAGGCGCCTCGTCGACTGGTCGGAACCAACCGTCGCGACGCCGAATTCACGGGTCCCCCGCTCCTACCCCTGCGTTGGACAGCCGGCCGTCTGCGGGCGGGTAGGACTCGGCGTACCCCAGACGACGTCTCAACCTGATGGTGAGACCGGGTCGACGCTAACCCAGGTCAAGGGCATGGGCAAGTGACGACGCCGTGTTGCAGCAGCTTTGCACGAGCCCTGCATGGGGCATGATCCGCGTCAGGTGGTACCCGCCTCCGAGACCGTGTCTGACCCTGCGTGATGCCCATGTCACCACACGGTCAGCTCAGCCGTCCGAACGTCCTGGTGTGCCCCGATTCAGCCGGCCGACAACCGTGCCACCTCGGCCGCGGTCAGCTGCAGACGGGTCGCGGCCACGGAAGCCTGGATCGACGCAGGGCGACTCGCGCCGGGAATCGGGATCACACACGGCGAGAGCGCCAGCTCCCAGGCCAGGCACACCTGTTGCGGGGAGGCGCCATGATCGCCGGCCACCTCATGGAACACGGCGTGCCGCTCCCCCAGCGCCTTCGCACTGCGGATGCCACCGAGTGGGCTCCAGGGCAAGAAGGCCAGCCCGAGCTCCTCGCAGACATCGATCTCGGGGCGGCTGCTCCGGAAGGCGGCCGAGAACTGGTTCTGCACCGACACCAGGCTGTCTCCGAGCAGCTTCTGGGCAAGCCTGATCTGGTCCTCGTCAGCGTTCGAGATGCCGACCCGTTCGACCAGCCCCGCGTCGTACAACGCCTTGAGGCCGCCCATGGTGTCTTCGTACGGCACCGCGGGATCCGGCCGATGGTGCTGGTAGAGCCCGATCGTCTCGACGCCGAGCCGCCGCAGTGACGCCTCGCACGCCCGTCGGAGATGCTCGGGACTCCCGTCGAGTCCCCAGTCGGCACCGTCGCGCGTGTGTCCACCCTTGGTCGCGACGAGGACGTCCTCGGTCAGACCGCTGTACGACGCCAACGCCAGCGCGATGACCTCCTCGTTCGCTCCCGGGCCACGCTGTGCCCAGGTGTAGGCGTCCGCGGTGTCGATGAGCGTGACGCCGGCGTCGAGCGCCGCGTGGATCGTGGCCACGGCGTCGGCCTGGCTCGGACGCTTGTCCATGGTGAGCGGCATCGCGCCGAGGCCGACAGCGCTCACCTGACGGTCTCCGAGTCGACGGGTCGAAGCTGTGTGCATCCATCCTTCATACCCGCTGGACCCCGGACGACACGATCCGGTCCAGGTGCCGGCACCGGGTGGCGGCGCAGTAGCGGTCCTGACCAAGATGAGCACATGGACCTGTCGGCGCTGAGCGACCAGGCCATCGAGCGCAGCAGGCTCTCGGTGGCTGCTCGGTTCCGACGACTCAGGTCCAAGGCCTGGATGATCGGCCAGTGCGCCGTCGCAGCGGGAGTTGCCTGGGTGATCGCAGCGCACGTCTTCGGCCACCCGACCCCCTTCTTCGCTCCGGTGGCCGCCTTCTTGTGCCTGGGTACGTCGTACGGTCAGCGGCTTCGCCGCGTCGGCGAGGTGACCGTAGGCGTCGCCGTCGGCATCTTGATCGCGGATCTGTTCAAACATGCCTTCGGTCACGGGTCGTGGCAGATCGTCGCGGTCGTCGCGCTCGCGATGTCCGCGGCGATCCTGCTCGACGCGGGCCAGCTCTTCGTCAGCCAGGCAGCCGTCCAGGCGATCGTCGTGACGACGTTGTTGCCGCTCAGCCAGGCACCCAGCCGGATCGGGGACGCCTTCATCGGCGGCGGAGTGGGATTGCTGGCAGCCACGATCGTGCCGGGGGCTCCGCTTCGGCGCCCGCGCGAGCAGGCCGCGAAGGTCACCCTCGAGCTCGCCCGGTTGCTGCGCGCGGCTCGGCAGAGCGCCCTGGACGTCGACTCCGAGCAGGCCGAGCTGACGCTGTCCCGGGCTCGCGAGACCGAGGCCCTGCTCGACGAGCTGCGGGCAGCGGCCAGTGAGGGGCTCGAGGTCGTGCGGTCCTCACCGTTCCGTCGCGGACATCGGCCGCACGTTCGTTCGATGTCCGAGCTCGTCGGGCCGTTGGACCGGGCGATCCGCAACACGCGGGTACTGGTCCGTCGGGTGCTGGTCAGCGCCCGTCTCGACGAGACGATGCCTCCTGACTACCTCGTGCTGCTCGACGGCATCGCGGACGCCGCCGACGAGATGGGACGTGAGCTCGCCGCCAACCGACCGCCCAGCAGTGCACAGCCGCAGCTCATCGCCATCGGTGGGGAGACCGCCGCGGCCAGCGACCCGTTGACCCTCTCGGCGGCCGTCGTGCTCGGACAGCTGCGCTCGATCGTGGTCGACCTCCTCGAGCTCAGCGGCCTGTCGTACGCCGACGCCGTCGCCCACGTGCCGAACCGCTGACCTGCGCTGCCGGCGAGGCCTGGGTTGAGTCCTGATCGTGTTCCTCTTCGTGAACGTGAGCCACGAGGAGATCAACGACGTCCAGGAAGTCTCCGACGGCGATCCCGAACCCGTGACCGTCCCGGCAGGCTGACCACAACGTGCTGCGTCCGGGCTGCTCCGGCCGCCCGGACGCAGGACGCCCTGGCGCTCCGAAGGCGGCTGAGCCGGCGTTAGGAGTTCGTGTCGGCGTGCCGTGCCCAGGCGAAGCAGTACAGCCCGAAC
>JANLYC010000554.1:0-1612 GCA_031365435.1 Nocardioidaceae bacterium | reverse complement strand
CCGTCGTGACCGGCACCACCTCGGTGTGGGACGTGACGCTGACCCAGTGCCTGTACTACGTCCTCGGGATGGTCCTCAGCCTGCTCACCGGATTCATGCTCGGCGTTCTGATCCGCTCCTCGACCGGGGCGATCGTCGCCTACTTCATTCTGACGTTCGTGCTACCCATCATTTTCGGCCTGCTGGGCGACAGTCAGCAGTGGTTCCACGACGTGCAGCCCTGGATCGACATCCAGTTCGCCCAAGGCGGACTGTTCGTCTTCGACCAGGCCCTGACCGGTGAGCAGTGGGCCAACATCGCCGTCACCGGCGTCACCTGGCTGCTCGCGCCGCTGGTGATCGGGCTCGGGTTCGTGATGAGAGCCGAGGTCAAGTAGCGAACTGCCCGCCTCGCGTACTAAGTCGCCTAACCATCTCCTCAGGAGGAACACCATGACCTATCCCGACACCCCCCCGAACACGACCATGCGCGCGATCGTCCAAGACACCTACGGAAAAACGGATGTTCTCGAGCTCCGGGACATCGAAAAGCCCGTGCAGGACACCTACGGCTCCGCCGATGTCCAGACCGCTACGGGAGGCACACGATGAGGGTCTGCATCGTCGGAGCGTCCGGCAAACTCGGGCAGTACATGGTGCAGCACGCGTTGGATCGGGGCTACGAGGTGGTCGGCGTGTGCCGGCAGGAAAGCGTGGGGAAACTCGACCGGTTCAAGGGGCGCATCACCGTGATCCCGGGAGCAACGGACGACCCCGAGGTCATCAAGCGCGCGGTCGCGGGGTGCGACGGGGTGCTCGTCGTGATGACCCCGGTTGGCGTCAACGGGTACTCGACGGGAACGACCCAGGCGGTGCTCGACTACGCACCTCCGGGCGCGCGCCTTGTGTTCTCGTGCGGGTGGCACATCACCCGCGACGGCCAGGACGTGTACTCGTGGAAGCTCAAGGTGATGGTGAACGTCTTCGGCCGGCTTGCGCGACTCGCTCGAAAGGTCGACCTCGACGACCAGGTGGAGGCATGCCGGCGTGTGTTTGCCAGCGACACCAGGTGGACAGTCGTGCGCGGTAGCGACCTCGAGGAGGGCGAAAGCCAGGGCCTGCCCGTGTGGAGCGAGCACGTAGGCGATCCAATCCTGGCGAGCAACCTCACGCGTCGAGTGGACTTTGCCCTGTTCATGGTGGAGGCCCTCGAGAACGACGAGCTCGTCCACGAGGCCCCGGCGATCGTCGGCCGCGAGACGCCCTCGGCACTCGCCCACGCCGCCAGAGAATGAACCCTTCAGTGGAAGAGGGTTCGCCAGAGCGAAAGACCCCGGACCGCAGTCCTTCTAAGGAACGCTGAGAACATGACCAACGAGCCCAGCACGTTGCCACACCACATCGCCATCCTGCTCTTCGACGGCGTCGAAGAGCTCGACGCCGTCGGCCCGTGGGAAGTACTGGCCCACTGGACCCGCAACCACCCAGACGACGGCTGGGCCGTGTCCTGCATGTCCCAGGACGGTCTGGCGGTGACCGCAGCCAAAGGCCTGGTTCTGGGCGCACACCACGCCATCGCGGACGCACCACCCTTGCAGGTGCTCATATACCCAGGCGGCGAAGGCACCCGGGG
>JANLYC010000507.1:0-2608 GCA_031365435.1 Nocardioidaceae bacterium | reverse complement strand
CGTCGAACCGTGAGTTGTGGCTCGCCGAACCGTGAGTTCCGGCCCTTGACCCGCGTGTTGTGGCTCGTTGAACCGCGTGTTGTGGCCCTTTGACCCGCGTGTTGTGGCCACTCGAAGGGTCAGCTTGGGTCGGCATACGGCGTTGCACCGCGACGAAAGACGAACCGCTGGCTAGCGTTCGGACATGTCCTTCGACCGGTATGGCGCCGACGTCCTGCAGTCCGACTGGCGCGCCCCCAAGAACGGCCGCTCGACGCCGATCGAGGCGGATCTGGGGCTGGTTGTCGAAGAGGTAACGACGGACTGGTGTGGCGAGATCGTCCGCGTCGACCGCGATCTCGACACAGTCGAGCTCGAGGACCGCCGCGGCAAACGGCGCACCTTCCCTCTCGGGCCGGGCTTCCTGCTCGAGGGCCGGCCGGTGATCCTGAGCGCGCCGCCACGGCATACTCCGAACCGGCCGACACGCACGGCTTCGGGATCCGTCGCCATACCTGGAGCGAAAGCTCGCATCGCCCGCGCCAGTCGCATCTACGTCGAAGGACGACATGACGCCGAACTCGTCGAACGCGTGTGGGGTGACGACCTGCGCGTCGAGGGTGTGGTGGTCGAGTACCTCGAGGGCGTGGACGATCTGTCCGACCACCTGCGTGACTTTCAGCCGGGCCCCGAACGCCGAGTCGGCGTGCTCGTCGACCACCTGGTCGCGGGATCAAAGGAGAGCAAGATCGCCGCATCGATCGCGAAGAGCCCCCTTGGCAAGCACGTGCTCATCGTGGGTCACCCGTACGTCGACATCTGGGCGGCCGTGCGGCCAGATCGTCTCGGCATCCGGGCGTGGCCGACCGTGCCACGCACCATGTCGTGGAAGCACGGGGTTTGCCAGCAGCTCGGCTGGCCGCATCGCGATCAGGCCGACATCGCCCGCGCATGGAAGCACATCCTGTCGAGAGTTGACTCGTATGCCGATCTGGAGCCTTCTCTGCTCGGCCGAGTCGAAGAGCTGATCGACTTCGTCACTGCCTGACCGGACCATTCCGCCACAACTGCCGGTTCAAGGAACCACAACTGCCGGTTCAACGAGCCACAACTGCCGGTTCAACGATCAGGGGAGGAGGGCGCGGACGACGGCATCGGCGAGGAGGCGGCCGCGTCGCGTCAGCACCAACCGCTGGTCCCCGGAAGGTCCCGCGCCCGACTTGTCAGAACGAGGTGCAGACAGAGGATGACTCAGTTCTGATGACGCGTCAGCGAGGTCGGCAAGCCCGTCGGCAACCAACGCTGGTACAGCGGAGCGACCCGCGGCGTCCAGCACGTCCAGCGGCAGCCCGGTGGCGAGCCGCGTCTCGAGCAGGACCCGCTCGACGCGACGCGTCTCATCGTCCAGCACCTCCCGGGCCGCCGCAGGACTCACCCCCGCGGCGATCCGCTCGGCATACGGCGTCGGGTGCTTGACGTTCCACCACCGCACCCCGCCGACATGTGAGTGTGCACCCGGCCCCACGCCCCACCAGTCCGCGCCCCACCAGTAGCCCAGGTTGTGGCGGCACCAGGCATCGACCGACCGCGCCCAGTTCGACACTTCGTACCAGCCGTACCCGGCAGCCGCCAGCTTCGAGTCCACCAGCTCGTACTTGTCAGCCAGGTCGTCGTCGTCCGGCGCCGCCACGTCACCCCGCGCGATCCGACGCGCCAGCGCCGTTCCCTCTTCCACGATCAGCGCGTATGCCGACACGTGCTCCGGCTGCAGCGCCAACACCGCATCGACGCTTTCCTGCCACTCGGCCGACGACTCACCGGGGGTGCCGTAGATCAGGTCGAGACTCACCTGGTCGAAGCCCGCCGACCGCGCCCAGTCCACCACGAGAGGCACCCGCGCCGGGTCGTGCGTCCGGTCGAGCACCGCCAGCACCGATGGCACCGCGGACTGCATCCCGAACGAGATCCGGTTCACGCCACCCGCCCGCAGCGCCGCGAGGTCCTCGCGACTCACGCTGTCGGGGTTCGACTCCGTCGTGACCTCGGCGTCGGCAGCCAGCCCGAACTCGGACCGGATCGCGTCCACCACGGCCACCAGGTCACCCGTCGGGAGCAGGGTCGGCGTACCACCCCCGAAGAAGACCGTCTCGACCGGCAGGTCCACGTCGCCGAGGACCCGTCGCGCCAGCCTGACCTCGTCGATGGCCGCCTCGGCATACGTCGACCGCGACGCGCCGCGCACGTCGCCGAGCTCGGACGCGGTGTAGGTGTTGAAGTCGCAGTAACCACAACGCACCGTGCAGAAGGGGATGTGCACGTAGATCCCGAACGGCCGGCTCCCGACAGCGCCCGCCGCGGACGCCGGCAGCGCGCCATCAACCGGCGCGGGTTCACCAGCAGGCAGGGCGGACGGCACTGCCCCATCCTGTCAGCCCCCAGGTTGCCCGCGAATTGCGGGAAAGTGCAGCCCGACGACGGCCTGTCGCCCTGCACCTTCCCGCAATTCGCGGCGCGGGCGGGCGGTCGGGCGGTCGGGCGGCGCGGTCGGGCGGCGCGGGCGGCGGGCGGGAGGCGGCGGGGGCGGTTATGCGTACAGCGCGTCGAGCTGGTCCTTGAGGTGCTCCTCGAC
>JANLYC010000503.1:0-6057 GCA_031365435.1 Nocardioidaceae bacterium | reverse complement strand
GTCGCGGATCACGTCCTTGACGACGAGGCGCTCCGAGCCGGGCAACCGAAGCGCAACCCGGGTGGCATCGACGCGGGCGCGTTCGAGCCGGAAGAGGGACGGGCGCGACACCGGGGTCTGCCCCTCAGCGGGCTGGTGGTGCGCTGCGAGGCTGGTCGCCGGGCGTGCGGGACCTGATGACGCGAGGTTCGCTGACGCTGCTGCAGCCGGATACGCGAGCGCGACCGCGAGACCGCAAGCAGTAGCGACGCGCACAGAGATGAGCATGGGAATCCCCCTTGAGCGACCCGGACGGTCCGGGTGCTGTCGGGAAGTTAACCCGCGACGAAGCGTTTGACCAGTGCAAATGGCCAGAAACTCGATATTGGCACGACTCGCCGGCGCTAGGGCGTCGGGGCGCGTAGGTCTTCGAGGAACCGGTTCGCCCAGGCGTCGATGTCGTTCTCACGGACCTGCTTGCGCATGGACCTCATGCGTCGGGCGTTCTCGCGAGGGCTCGCGTGCATGGCGGCATACATCGCGTCGCCGACGCCGTTGATGTCGTGCGGGTTGACCAGATAGGCCTGCTTGAGCTCGTCGGCGGCGCCGGCAAACTCTGACAGGACCAGCGCGCCGTGGTTGTCCAGGCGGCAGGTGACGTACTCCTTGGCGACGAGGTTCATGCCATCGGCGAACGGCGTCACCACCATGACGTCGGCAGCCTTGAAGAGAGCGGCCATCTCCTCACGGGGGTAGGACGCGTGCAGGTAGTGGATGGGAGCGTGTCCGATCCGACCGAGGTCGCCGTTGATGCGCCCGACCCACCGCTCGATGTCATCCCGCACCGCCTTGTACTGGTCGACGCGTTCGCGGCTCGGCGAGGCGACCTGCACGAAGACCGCCTCTTCGACAGTGACCCGACCACCGACGATGAGCTCGCCGAAGGCGCGCAGCCGCTGCCGGATGCCCTTGGTGTAGTCGAGCCGGTCGACGCCGAGGAGGACCCAGCGCGGGTTGCCCAGCTCGGCGCGGATCTCGTTCGCCCGCGCCTCGACCTCAGGGGTCGCGGCCAGCTTCTCGAACGTGGCCGCGTCGATCGAGATCGGGTAGGCGCGCGCCGACACATGCCGCCCGTCGTTGAGGATGATCCGATCCCGGTGCGTCTTGTGGCCCAGCCGGGCTCGCACCAGCCGGGCGAAGTTCGCTGCGCCGCCGGGCCGCTGGAAGCCGACCGTGTCGGCACCCAGCAAGCCCCTGAGGATCTGGTCCCGCCAGGGCAGCTGCTTGAAGAGCTCGGACGGGGGGAACGGGATGTGGAGAAAGAACCCGATGCGCACGTCGGGCCGCTTCTCGCGCAGCATCGCAGGCACGAGCTGGAGCTGGTAGTCGTGCACCCAGACCACCGCGTCCTCGGCGGCCGCTGCCGCTGCCGCGTCGGCGAACTTCTGATTGACCTGGACGTACGCATCCCACCACTCGCGGTGGAACGACGGCTTGGCGACGACGTCGTGGTAAAGCGGCCACAACGTGCCGTTGGACATGCCTTCGTAGTAGTGCTCGACCTCGAGGTTGCTCAGCTCGATGGGAACCAGCGACAAACCGTTCGCGACAAAGGGTTCGTGCTTGTCGATCGGTGAACCAGGCCAGCCGACCCATACCCCGTCCTGAGACCGCAGCACCGGATCGAGCGCTGTCACCAGGCCGCCCGGCGACGTCCGCCAGGTGTCACCGTCGGGTCCGGTCACCCGGTCAACGGGCAGCCGGTTGGCGACGACGACGAAGGGGCTCTTTGCGGAAGGGGCCACACGTCAACCCTAGGCGCAATCAACGACCGTCGCCGGGAAGCGCTGTGCCGATCTGCTCACGGATCACATCCATCTGGCGCATCAGGGACAACGAGTCGGCCAGCGGGACCAGGGGCGACTCGGTAAGCCCCGCGTGCAGGCAGCGCTGCACTTCCTCGATCTCGTACACGTAACCGTTTCCGGCAATGACCTGTTCGTACGTCGTCTGGCCGGCCGCGGTCGTCGCCGTGTAGCCGGTGGGACAGTGGAACCGGCGGGAGAACTCGAGGTTGCCGAGAGTCCCCGACACGGCAGCGCGGCTCGGGGTGTCGGCCAGCATCGTGCAGGTGAGCGCGGCCGTGGCGCCACCGTCGTACGACAACAGGCTCGCGCAGGAAAGGTCGATTCCGCGATCAGACATTGTCCCGACGGACGACAGTGACGTGGGCTCTCCGAGGAACAGGGAGGCGAAGGTCAGCGGATAGATCCCGATGTCGAGCAGTGCGCTGGCGCCCAGTGCAGGGTCGAAGAGACGATGCCCGGGCGGTTGGTGTGGAACGAACCCGAAGTCGGCGCTGACCTGCGTCACGGTCCCGATCGCGCCGGTGGCGACGAGGTCGACGGCAGCGCGGATCGCCGGGTTGCAGCGCATCCACATAGCCTCCATGAAGAAGAGACCGCGTCGTCGCGCCTCCTCGACCAGGACGACCGCGTCGTTGGAGTTGAGCGTGACCGGTTTCTCGCAGAGCACCGCCTTGTCGTGGTCGAAACACATCAGCACGTTGTCGAGGTGGAAGGCGTGCGGGGTCGCCACGTAGACGACGTCCACGTCGGGGTCCGCGGCCACCGCTTCATAGTCGGCATACGCGCGCGTGGTGCCTTCGGAGCTGCCGAACTCAGCGGCGAAGGCCTGCGCGGCCTCCAGCCGACGCGAACCGACTGCGGTCAGGACGGCTCCCGGCGTGATCGCGAGGTCGGCCGCAAACGTGCGCGCGATCTTGCCGGTCGCAACGATTCCCCATCGAACACGGTCCATTCGGTCAGTCTGTCAGGGAAATCAGTTGGGAGATGCTCGGTGCGGGCGCGTAAATCCCACGTTTTCGGGGCCGACGCCGCACAATCGTTGCGTGGTCCCCCAGCAGCGGCACCGCATCGTCCCGTTCGCGGTGTGCGCGAGCGCCGGCATCGTCACCTTGGCCCTTCCGCCCTACGACGAGCTCGCGCACGTCGGCCACCTGCTGCTGGCGGGTGGGCTGCTCGCGGTGTGCGTGGCGATCGCTGCGGTGGCCGACTGGGACTCGCGGTGGCAGGCGGCCCCTCCGCTCCTGTTCTTCGCGGTCGTGGCGTTGATCCTGGACGCATCAGGCGGGTCGTCCTCGGGGCTCGCTCCGCTCGTCATCCTGCCGATCCTGTGGATTGCGCTGTACCGCTCCCGGATCGAGCTGGTGCTGTCGGCTATCGCGACCGGACTCCTCTTCGTGCTTCCGCTGGTCGTCTTCGGCTCGCCCGACTACTCCTGGCAGAACTGGCGACGCGCCGTGCTGTGGGTTCTCGTGGCGACCGTGATCGGTCCCGTGGTGCAGGAGCTCGTCCGGACGCTGGAGCGTCGTCAGGAACAGCAGGCGCGGCTGGCGGCCCGGCTGGAGGGCGTGCTCACCGCGGCCACGGAGCACTCCATCATCGCGACGGACGTCGAAGGAGTCATCACCACGTTCAACCAGGGGGCCGAGCGGATGCTGGGCTACTCGTCCGGGGAAATCGTCGGCCAGGTCACGCCGATTCTGATCCACGACCCGGATGAGGTGGTGTCCCGGGCGGCTCAGATGGGGATCGAGCCAGGCTTCGAGGTCTTTGTGCAGGCCGCCCGCGAAGGGCGGTCCGAGACCCTTGAGTGGACCTACCTTGCCAAGGACGGCACCCGTGTCCCGGTGCGGCTGACCGTGACGGCGATGCGCGACCGGGCGGGGGAGATCTTCGGCTTCATCGGTCTGGCCAAGGACATCACCACCGAGAAGGCGGCGCTGAGCGAGCTTCGACAGGCCGAGGCGAGGTGGCGCATCCTCCTCGACCACCTCCCCGACACCTCCGTGATGACGATCGACCAGGAACTCAGGTATGGCGTCGCCCTCGGCGAAGGGCTGCTCCGGCAGGAGATGGGCCAGCTGGCGGGAAGGACCCTCCAGGAGACGTCGTCTGCCACCAACGTGAGGATCCTGGAGCCCGTGTACCGCCGGGCGCTCGCGGGCGAGGAAGCCAGCGCCGAGGTCCAGGCCACCCAGACCGAGGCCTTCCACGAGGTCGTCGCGGTCCCCCTGCCGCCCGGTGACAAGGGCCATGCCGCACTCGTCGTGGCCCGCGACGTCAGCGAGGCCCGGCGACGCGAAGAGCAGCTCGCGATCGCCAAGGAGGGCTTCATGAGCCTGTTCGAGGAGGCGCCGTTCGCCGTCCTCGTTCTCGACCTGCAGGGATCCGTCCTCGACGTCAACCCGGCCGCCTGCCGACTCCTCGGCTACACGAGGGACGAGATCATCGAGATGACCGGGAATCTCGCTCGCTCGCTGAAGTCCCGGATCAGACGCCTGCTGGTCGAGCTGGCTGCGAGTCCGAACCACCGCGTCGCGTCGGAGGCTCGCCTACGGCACCGCGACGGTCAGGCCGTCGACGTCTCCTTCGAGGCGATCGTCCAGCACACGACGACGGGGGAGCCGCGGCAGGTGCTGATCAACGCCGTCGACATCTCCGAGCGTCGTCGGTTCGAGAAGCAGCTGGCCCACATGGCCGCGCACGACGCACTCACCGGGCTTGCCAACCGTCGCCGGTTCGACCACGAGATGATGCGGCACATCGACATCTGCGAGCGGTACGGTCCGCGAGGTGCTCTCCTCATGATGGATCTGGACAACTTCAAGGAGGTCAACGACACCCTGGGCCATGGCGCAGGTGACCAGCTGATCGTGTCGGTCGGTCGACTGCTCGACCAGCGCATGCGCAAGTCCGACCTGGTGGCCCGCGTCGGTGGCGACGAGTTCGCGATCCTGCTCCCGGAGGCTGATCGCCGGGCCGCCCAGAGCGTCGCGGCTGACATCGTCTCGATGGTTCGCGAGAACGCGCGGTTCCTGGACGGCAGCCGCCCGCACGATGTCTCCGCGAGCGTCGGAGTCGTGCTCATCGACCGGCCGGGACTTTCGGCAAGCGAGCTCGTCAGCACGGCAGACTTGACCATGTACGAGGCCAAGGCGGCCGGGCGTGACCGGTTCGTGTGCGTGAGCTCAGCGCAGGTGGCCCCGCGGGTGTGATGCGGGTGTGATCACAGCGTCTCCGACCTGCGGCCGGTCGAAGGTACACGGCGTGTTACGTCGTGAAATCGGCCCGCTACCCCCACAGCAAGGAACACTCAGGACATGTTGCTCACACCGACGCAGCGTCGCGGGCTGATCCCGTTCGCCGTCTGTGCCCTAGTTGGTGTCTCGACGTTGATCCTGCCGCCGTACGGACGGGAGTGGGGTCATGTTCTCCTCGCCTTCGGCCTGCTGGCGGTGATCTTCGCCGCCGTGGCGACGACGTTCGGCCGATCGAGACTGCAGGTCCTGCCGCCGTTCGCCTTCTTCGGGGTCGTCGCGATCCTGCGTGACGGCTCGGGGGGCTCCACCTCTAGCCTCGCCCCCCTGGTGGTGCTCCCGGTCCTCTGGATCGCCCTGTACGGGTCCCGCGTGCAGATGTGGCTGTCGACTGCCGCGACCTCGATCGTCTTCCTGCTGCCGATCCTGGTGGTCGGCGGGCCGGACTATCCCGTGACGGACTGGCACCGCGCTCTCGTCTGGACCCTGGTGGCGGGGACCGTCGGTCCCGTGGTGCAAGGCGTCGTGGCGCGCCTGCACGAGCGTGAACAACACCAGACCGGGTTCGCCATCGACCTCGGAGACGCCCTCACTCGCGTGTCGGTGGCCGAGCAGCGCTGGCGCGCGCTGCTCGATCATCTGCCGGACACCACCGTGCTCACCATCGACCAGGATCTGCGGCACGTCGTCGCCGTGGGCGCCGGCCTCCGCGTCCAGGGCATGTCAACGGCCGAGGGCAAGACGCTCTTCGAGACGTCGAGCCCGGAGAACATCCGCAGGCTCGAACCCGTCTACCGGGCGGCTCTCGCCGGCCAGGAGGCGTCGATCGAGTTCACGGCCAGCAATGCCGACCGGATCAACGAGCTCACCGCGGTGCCGCTGCCCAAGATCGGTGAACGCGTCGAGGCGCTCCTCGTCGCGCGCGATGTCACCGAGGCCAGGCACCGTGAGCAACA
>JANLYC010000492.1:0-3111 GCA_031365435.1 Nocardioidaceae bacterium | reverse complement strand
CACAAGTTCGCCGTCCGCGAGGGACTTGCGGGTGTCGACCCGGCGGCGTTGGTCAAGCCGCCCGCGCCGGCGAAGCGACTGCCGAAGGCGCTGCCATTGTCGGACGTCGAGGCGATCCTGGGTGCCGCCGGCGCCCCTGGCACGACGTTGGCGCTTCGTGATCGTGCCCTGCTCGAGTTGTTGTACGGCACCGGTGCGCGCATCTCGGAGGCGGTTGGCCTCGACGTGGACGACGTCGACCTCGAGGAGAGCATCGTCCGGTTGGTCGGCAAGGGCGGCAAGCAGCGGCTGGTTCCGCTCGGCTCCTACGCGAAGGACGCCCTCTCGGCCTACCTCGTGCGTGGTCGGCCTGTTCTCAGCCCGGTCGGCGCGGGCACCGCTGCGGTCTTTCTCAACGCCCGCGGCGGCCGGCTGTCCCGACAGTCGGCCTGGACCGTGCTCGGCAAGGCAGCCGACCGGGCCGGGATCACCGCCGACGTGTCGCCGCACACCCTGCGCCACTCGTTCGCCACGCACCTGCTCGACGGAGGAGCAGACGTGCGCGTCGTCCAGGAGCTGCTCGGGCATGCGTCCGTGACCACGACCCAGATCTACACGTTGGTCACGGTCGACAAGCTCCGCGAGGTGTACGCGACCGCGCATCCGCGAGCGCTCGGCTGACGACAAGCCATCCACCCGAACACCCCGGCCGTACGTCGACCTCGTCGCTCGCAAGGTTCTCCACGGGGTCGGACTCGTGTCGACAAATCTCCTGTGATCCGCGTGTCGTGCGGCTCTGCGCCACCCCTGCGTGATCGACTACGAATGGACACCGTGCCCACGGCAAGCACAGTTCCGGTGTCGCCTCGAGGGTGGCCGCAGACCCACCGCCCAGAGCTCCACCGGCCGGTGCTGCGCCGACGCGAAGATGAGGAATGGGAGAGGCCTGACGTGAGCGAGCCTACCTTCACACCGCCGCCGAAGAACCCTCTGGCCCACCGGCTCCAACCCGAGCCAGAGAGCGAATCCGGTCCAGCTACCATCTCGAGCATCACCACCAGCCTGTCGATGGGAGCATTCACCACCGTGCCAGTCAGTCCGCCGGCCGACCCGATCACGGAACCGGCGCCGGACCCGGTCCTCGAGACCGTGCCGGACCCCGCACCCGACCTGCCCGCAGCCAGCGCCCAACCGGTCAGCCAGCCCGTGAGCCAGCCGCTGAGCCAGCCGGTCAGCCAGTCGCTGACCCAGCCCGTGACCCAGCCGCTGACCCAGCCCGTGACCCACCCGCTGACGGAGCCGGCCGAGGCCCGTGTCGCGCACCGTGTCGACCGGGCGCCCGCGCCCGCGGTCGCGCCCGAGCTGCGGGCGCCGAGCGAGAGCCTCACGGCGGCCGCACAGGGGCTGCACCGGGCCGAGCTCGACCCGTTCTCCCGCGCCGGCGACGTGATGGGGCCGACCGGTCGCCCGACACCGGACTTCCCGGTCCCGGGCCCAGTTCCTGAGCACAGCCAGGCGCTCGTCATCTCGATGTGCAACCAAAAGGGGGGCGTCGGCAAGACCACGACGACGATCAACCTCGGGGCCAGCCTGGCGGAGTACGGCCGCAAGGTGTTGCTGATCGACTTCGACCCGCAGGCGTCCCTGAGCGTCGGGCTCGGCGTCAACCCGAACGACCTCGACACGACGATCTACCACCTCATGCTCGACAACGACATCGCGCCCGAAGAGGTCGTGCTGCACACGAGCGTCGAAGGCATGGACCTGATCCCGTCGAACATCGACTTCGCCGGCGCCGAGATGCAGCTGATCAACGAGGTCGCACGCGAGCAGGTGCTGGCACGCGCGATCGAGCCTTACCTGGCGGCGTACGACGTCATCCTGATCGACTGCCAGCCGTCCCTGGGGCTGCTCACGGTGAACGCGCTGGCCGCGTCCGACGGCGTGCTCGTGCCGCTCGAGTGTGAGTACTTCGCGCTGCGCGGCGTCGCACTGCTCAAGGGCACGATCGACAAGGTCCAGGAGCGGCTCAACCCCAAGCTCGAGATCGTGGGGCTGCTCGGAACGATGTATGACGGCCGCACCCTGCACAGTCGCGAGGTGCTCCAGACCCTGGTGGACGGCTGGGGTGACGCGGTCTTCCACACCGTGATCCGTCGCACGGTCAAGTTCTCCGAGGCCACGGTCGCCGGCGAGCCGCTGACGGCGTACGCGAGTGCCTCCGGTGGCGCGGACTCCTATCGGCAGCTCGCACGAGAGGTGCTCACCCGGTGTCACGACGCGTAAGCCTGCCCGGTGCCGACGAACTCTTCCGGCCTACCGAGACCCAGCCCGACCAGGCCCGTGCGCCGGCGGTCTCGGCCCCTCAGACGGCCCGGTCGCAGCGTGTGGGGAAGCCCGCTGCGACCGGGACCGACACCGCTTCGAGCGGACCGTCCGGCCGGGTGCGACATGACGAGAAGATCACGGTCTACGTCTCGACCGATGAGCTGATCGATCTCGAGCACACCAGGCTCGCCCTACGCCGAGATCATGGGCTCGCGGTCGACCGCGGTCGCCTGGTCCGAGAGGCGATCCACCTCGCCCTCGAGGACGCGGCGAACCTGGGAGCCGACAGTGCGCTCGTCCGACGGCTCAACGAGACGTGACGATCGCCGTCGACGAGCGCCGCACCGATGACAGTCCGGGCACTGGCGCGGGCCGCTCCGCCGGCAGCGAGGTCGGTGCTGCCAGCGGACTCGGCGCCGACCACGACACCGCTCCGGCCTTCGCGGTTCACCTCGACAACTTCGAGGGGCCGTTCGACCTGCTGCTCCAGCTGATCTCGCGGCACAAGCTCGACATCACCGAGGTGTCGCTGTCCCGCGTCACCGACGAGTTCATCGCTCACATCAAGGCGATGGGTTCCCACTGGGAGCTCGAGCAGACGACCCAGTTTCTCGTCGTGGCGGCTACGTTGCTCGATCTGAAGATCGTGCGGTTGCTGCCGTCGGCCGAGATCGAGGACGAGGATGACCTGGCGCTCCTCGAAGCGCGTGACCTGCTCTTCGCCAGGCTGCTGCAGTACCGGGCGTTCAAGCAGGTGGCCGCGGTCATCGAGCGTCGGATGGCGGACGAGGCGACGCGGATCCC
>JANLYC010000488.1:0-7375 GCA_031365435.1 Nocardioidaceae bacterium | reverse complement strand
GACAAGTTCTATGCGCAGTGCGCGATCGACGCGGGGGTGGCGTTCGTCAACGCACTGCCCGTCTTCATCGCGTCCGACCCGGTGTGGGCCAAGAAGTTCGAGGACGCCGGCGTTCCGATCATCGGTGACGACATCAAGTCCCAGGTGGGTGCCACCATCACGCACCGCGTGCTCGCCAAGCTGTTCCAAGACCGCGGCGTCGTCCTCGACCGCACCTTCCAGCTCAACATCGGCGGCAACATGGACTTCAAGAACATGCTCGAGCGTGATCGGCTGGAGTCCAAGAAGGTGTCCAAGACGCAGGCCGTGACGTCCAACATCGACCACGACCTCGGGGCCAAGAACGTGCACATCGGTCCCTCGGACTACGTGCAGTGGCTCGACGACCGCAAGTGGGCCTACGTCCGCCTCGAGGGTCGCGCGTTCGGCAACGTGCCGTTGAACATGGAATACAAGCTCGAGGTCTGGGACTCCCCCAACTCGGCCGGCATCATCATCGACGCGATCCGCGCCGCCAAGATCGCCAAGGACCGTGGCATCGGTGGCGCGCTGCTGGCGGCCTCGTCGTACCTCATGAAGTCCCCGCCTGTGCAGCGCCCGGACGAAGAGGGCCGCGCCTCGGTCGAGGCGTTCATCCGCGGTGACGTGGAGCGCTGACCAACCGTCGGACCTGAACCACCACAAGACCCCGTCTGTCCCGGCAGGCGGGGTCTTGTCAGGTCAAGTGGGACGTGGCAGCTGCGATACCAGGCCGACCGTGTTCCCCTCGGAGTCGGTGATGAAGGCCATCCACTCGTCCGTACCGGCCGGCCCCAGCGCGTCGTCCTCGTGCGTGAAGATGACGTGCGGCTCCGTGATGACCGCCACTCCTCGTGCCCGCAGAGCCTCGATGGAGCTGACCACGTCGTCGACCGCCAGGTAGATCACCGACGACGGCGCGCCGGGCTCGAGCAGCAGTCGTACGCCGTCGAGGTCGAAGAAGAGCAGGCCCGGCGGGTCGAAGAGCCCAGTCGGTCGCGCGTCCAGCAGCTGGCTGTAGAAGGCGGCCGCGCGGTCGAGATCGTCGGCGTGCTGCGCCACCTGAACGAGTCTCATGCCTCACCTCGTCTCTCGCACCCCACTCGGGGCTCCGACCGATGCTATACATGGGCCGTGGCACGGCGGGGCGACCCGATGAGCTCCCTCGGCGGTCTCATCACACGACTGCGTGCTGCCGGTTGCGTCTACGCCGAACGCGAAGCCGCCCTGATCGCCGCCACGTTCGAGGTCGGGCCGGCGCGCGAGCAGGCGGTCGTACGTCGCGAGGCCGGTGAACCTCTCGAGTACGTCGTCGGGGCAGCGGAGTTCGCGGACGTCACCGTGGCCGTAGGCCCGCCGGTGTTCATCCCGAGGGCACGGGCTGTCGCACTCGTGGACGCGGCCGACCGTTGGGCCGCCAGGCACGCTCTCGGAAACGCCGTGACCGCGCTCGACCTCGGCTGCGGGAGCGGGGCGATCGCCGCCTCGCTGATCCGGCGTCACCCTGCCTGGACCGTGCACGCCAGCGACGTCGATCCCGCCGCCGTCCGCTGGGCGCAACACAACGCCACGGCGTTCGGCTTCACCGTGCACACCGGCTCGTGGTTCGACGCCCTGCCACCTGACCTGCGGGGCCGCTTCGGCGTGGTGATCGCCCACCTGCCGTACGTGCCGAGCCATCAGATCGACTTGCTGCCGCGGGACTTCCGTGACCACGAGCCGCGCCATACCGTCGACGGCGGTCAAGACGGTTTGGACCCCTGGCGGGAGGTCTGCGCACGCTGTTCCCCCTGGCTCGAGCCGTCGGGAGTTCTGTTCACACAGGTCGCCGACGGTCAGGCCGCCAGCGCCACGTCGATCGCGACCCGCGCCGGCCTGGTGGCGGTGGTGAGCCGTCCGCCGGCTGACGACCACGACGACACCGTGGTCCTCGCCGTCCGCGCACCGCCCGGCCCCGGGTCGCCCTGATGCACTTCGCAGCTGCCTTGCGGCACCTCCTCGGCCGGCGGCGCTTCCGTCAGCTGTTCGTCGTGCGCGTCACGAGTCAGGCGTCGGACGGGGTGTTCCAGGTGGCGTTGGCGTCCTACGTGCTCTTCTCACCAGAGCGTCAACCCGACGCCGCATCGATCGCAGCGGCGTTGGCTGCCGTCCTGTTGCCGTTCAGCCTCCTGGGTCCGTTCGTCGGCGTCTTCCTCGACCGGTGGAGCCGACGGCAGGTGTTGTTCGTCGCCAACCTGGTTCGGCTGCTTCCGGTGGTCGGCGTCGGCATGCTGGTCGCCACCGACCTCGATGGACCTGTGCTGTACGTGATGATCCTCGCCGCGTTCAGCATCAACCGGTTCTTTCTGGCAGGTCTGTCGGCCGCCCTCCCCCACGTGGTCGCCCGTGACGAGCTCGTGCTCGCCAACTCGATCACCCCGACGAGCGGCACCATCGCGTTCATCCTCGGTCTCGGGGGCGCCTCGGTGGCTCGCGGCCTGCTCCCGGGCAACGCCGACACGGACGTGGTCATCATTGCGGCGATGGGTTACCTGACAGCGGCGCTGCTGTCGTTACGGCTCCCGCGGGAGCTGCTCGGCCCCCATTTCGACGCCTCCATGGTCGACGTCAGGAGGCAGGTCCGACACGTGCTGAGCGGCTTGGTCGCGGGCATTCGGCATCTGCGTGACCGGCCGCCGGCGGCCCAGGCGCTCGGCGTCATCGCGGCCCACCGCTTCTGCTACGGACTGTCGACCGTCGCGACGATCCTGCTCTACCGCAACTACTTCCACGACCCAGGCGACACCGACGCGGCGTTGGCCGGTCTCGCCATCGCGATCGTGGTGTCGGGCGTGGGGTTCCTGCTCGCCGCGGTCCTGACCCCTGTCGCCTCGGCGCGGTTGACGCCGCCACGGTGGATGGTCGTGCTGCTGGTGGCGGCGGCTGTGGTGGAAGTCTTCCCGGGCGCCCTGTACACCGAACCGGCCGTGCTGGGTGCCGCCCTGGTCCTGGGACTGTCCGCCCAGGGCGTCAAGATCTGCGTCGACACGATCGTCCAGACGACGGTCGAGGACGCCTACCGCGGCAGGGTCTTCTCGCTGTACGACGTTCTCTTCAACGTCGTGTTCGTGGCGGCGGCCGCGGCCGGCGTCGTCATCGTTCCTGCGAGCGGCAAGTCGTACGTGGCGCTCAGCCTCATCGCGGCCGGCTACGCCCTGACGGCGCTCGCGTATGCGCGCACCAGGTCCTTCCGGCGGCCGGACGAGACGGTCGCTGCCGCCCTCGACGACGTACCCGACTGACCGCTCGCGCAGCTTCAGGTGGCGGAGCGTGCAGCCCACCAGCCGAGCAGCTCTGCCCGCGCCCTGTCCTCGCCCAGCGGTCCCTCGTCCATCCGTCGTTCGAGCAGGAACCGGTAGGCCTCACCCACAACGGGACCCGGTGCGACGCCCAGCACGGCCATGATCTCCTCGCCGTCGAGGTCGGGCCGCAGCGCGGAAAGCTCCTCCTCCTCTGCAAGGCGCTCGATGCGCTGCTCCAGGTCGTCGTACGTGCGCGCCAGCCGGGCTGCCTTGCGCTGGTTGCGGGTCGTGCAGTCAGCGCGCGTCAGGATGTGCAGTCGCTCGAGCAGCGGACCGGCGTCGCGCACATAGCGGCGGACGGCCGAGTCGGTCCATTCGCCGTCTTGGTAACCGTGGAAGCGCAGGTGCAGCTCGACCAGCTTGGCCACGTCGCCGGCCTCGGCACCGGAGAAGCGCAGGGCTCGCAACCGCTTGGCCGTCATCTTGGCACCGACGACATCGTGGTGGTGGAACGTGACGGTGCCGTCCTCGCTGAAACGCCGCGTGCGCGGCTTGCCGATGTCGTGCAGCAGAGCAGCCAGCCGGGTGACCAGGTCCGGACCACCGCCGTCGAGGCGTCCCTCCAGGGCGATGGCCTGGTCGAGCACGGTGAGCGAGTGCTCGTAGACATCTTTGTGCCGGTGGTGCTCATCGCGCAGGAGCCGCAAGGCGGGAAGCTCGGGCAGCACGAGGTCGGCAAGACCTGTCTCCACCAGGAGCAGCAGACCCAACCTCGGTCGCGGCGCGAGCACCAGCTTGACCAGCTCGTCGCGGATGCGTTCGGCGGACACGATCTCCAGCCGCTCAGCCATGTCGCGCATGGCCGCCACGATGTCGGGAGAGACGGAGAAGCCGAGCTGCGCGACGAACCGAGCCGCGCGCATCATGCGCAGGGGGTCGTCGCCGAAGGACCTCTCCGGCGTACTGGGCGTGCGCAGAACCCCGGCAGCGAGGTCACGGATCCCACCGCACGGATCGACGAATCGTCCGTCCGGCAGCGACAGCGCCATGGCGTTGACAGTGAAGTCGCGACGGACGAGATCCCCTTCGAGGGTGTCGCCGAAGTCGACGTCCGGCTTGCGGGACCCTGGGTCGTACACGTCGGACCGATAGGTGGTGATCTCGAGCTCGTCGTCGCCGATCCGGGCGCCGATGGTGCCGAAGTCGCGGCCCATGTCCCACATCGCGTCGGTCCAGCCGCGCAGGCAGGCCTCGATCTGGTCCGGGCTCGCCGAGGTCGTGAAGTCCAGGTCGTTGGAGTCCCGCCGCAAGAGGAGGTCCCGCACAGGTCCGCCGACCAGCGCCAGCGTGTGCCCGGCCGCCACGAACCGTTCGGCCAGTGGGACCACCACCGGATGGGCAGCCACGAGCGACTGCAGCGTCACCAGCTGCAGCTCGTCGGTCGACGGGGTGGCGGCTGAGCCGCCTGCGGAGGGATCGGACACGATGCCCCACTGTATGAGGCGAGCATCCCACCTGGCGCCACCGGTTAGCATCAGGGCCATGCTCTGGGTCATCCGCGTGCCACGCGAAGTCCGCTGGGGATGACCCTCCCCCATTCCCGACGCGTCCGCCATCGCTGCGCCGGTCACCGCTGGCTCGCGAGGACGACCGGGGTCGCCGCCGCGATGGGCGTCCTGGTGTCCGCGGGGTCGCCCGGTGCGCTCGCTGGGCCGGCTGCGCCCCAGCCCGGCCCCACGGCCCGAAGCGACGGCAGTTCGACCCGTACGCACGCGCGTGCGCTGACGCAGGACGGGATTCGACGACCCTCGACTGCCGCCAGGTCCGTCCAGCGAGGAGGCACGCAGCTGGAGCGGACGACGGGGCTGGTCGTCTCGATGGACAAGGTCAAACCGGTCGCGCTGGCACCCCACAAGGACCTCGTGATCAAGGGCACGGTGACCAACAGCGGGCCACGGGCCTGGCGAGATGCCCAGGTCTACCTCGACATCGAGAACCAGCCGGCCACCACCCGAACGGGCTTGGACTCGTTCAGGACGAACACGGAGGACTTCGGGACGCGCGTCGTCGACTTCGGCCGCTTCGACGAGATCGGCCGGCTCAAGCCGGGCACGCTGACGCGGTACACGTTGTCGATCCCGTACGGGAAGCTCCCGATCAGCCGCGATCCCGGCGTCTACCACGTCGGCGCCACCGTCATCGCCGGCGATCGCGAGGGCGCGCGCGCGCCGGTGGCCCGGATCGACACCCTGATTCCGCTGCTGCCCCCCGCGTCCAGCGGCACTCTTCCCACCACGGGTGTCGTCACCTTGATCCCCCTCGCCGCACCCGTCCGCAGGCAGGCCGACGGGACCTTCCTCGACGACAGCCTCGCCGGTCTGGTGGCAGTCGGCGGCCAGCTGCGTAACCTGCTCGACTTCGTCGCCAGCGCGCCGCCCGACACCCTCGAAGTCGTCCTCGACCCGGCGTTGCGACAGGCCGTTGCCGACATGGCGGACGGCTACCGGGTGCGCAGCCTGTCGCAGGTCGCAGCCGGCCTACCCGGTGAAACCGGCACAGGGCAGGCCGATGCCCAGCGCTGGCTCACCGAGCTGGACGCCGCCGTCAGCAGCCAGGACCTGCTCTTCATGCCCTGGGGCAGTCCCGACGCGAGCGCCCTCGGATCGCATCGGCTGCCCGGTGTCGTGGACGCCGCCGTTCGGGCAAGCCAGCGCTACGCCGCCCAGCAGCGCATCACAGCCACCGTGGCCAGCTGGCCGTATGCCGGGGCGAGCACGAGGCGCGGGCTCGCGACCTCCTCTCGCGCCGGAGCCCCGCTGCGTCTCATCTCCCAGCGCAGCCTGACCACCTTGCGCGGCGAGCCGCGACCGGCCTATCCACCCACCCAGGTGCTCGTCCCCACGGCCGACGGCCAGGTGACCGCG
Organism: Nocardioidaceae bacterium; assembly: GCA_031365435.1. Taxonomy (GTDB): domain Bacteria; phylum Actinomycetota; class Actinomycetes; order Propionibacteriales; family Nocardioidaceae; genus JANLYC01. The sequence continues at coordinate 1,152 of JANLYC010000488.1, read as the reverse complement.
CTGGTCACGCGGACGGATGTGGCCGGCACAGTCATCAGGCCCGACCTCAGCGGTCCGCAGCTCCTCCGCGACCTCGTCGCCGAGGCCACGGTCCGTGCACTCGACAAACAGCCCAGAGCCACTTCGCTGGTGGCCGTCCCGTTCGGCTGGGACCCCGGCGTGACGACGAGCAGTACAGAGCTGGCCAAGGCCTACGGATTCCCGACCGTGGCACCCGAGACAGCGGCCAGCGCGGCCCAGCAGACGGCGGTGTCCTATCCGGGACGGATCCTGATGCCGCGTTCGGTCAGCCCTCTCCCGACCGGGCTCTTGAGCGCGATCAAGGAGCTACGCGACAGGGGTCGGACGTTCACCGACCTGCTCAGCGACCGGAACAACGCTGTGTCGCGATACGACCAGATCCTGGCGGCCTCCGGTTCGTCGCTGTGGCGCGACGACGTAACGGACCGCGTCGCAGTGACCCAACGGGCAGCGCAGGAGTCGGTCAAGAGTGCTGCGAAGGTGACGGTGACGGGACCGACGTTCGTGGCGCTCTCCAGCGCGACCGGACAGTTCCCGCTCACCGTGACCAACGGTCTGACCGTTCCGGTCACCGTCGAAGTCATCGTCCACGCAGAGAACCCTGCCGTCACCGTCGACAAGATCCCCTCCCTGACCCTCGACGCCGGCCAGCGCCGGGACATCGAGGCCACGGCACGATCCGACGGCTCCGGCCTCACCGGCGTACGGGTGCGGTTGACCACGTCGAGCCACCGGCCGGTCGGCAAGCCCTGGACGTTCGACGTCAGATCGACGCAGATCGGCATGGCGATCTGGGTGGTCATGGGTATCGGTGCCGCGATCCTCTTCGGCGCGGCCGGCCGTCGGATCGTGGTCCGGCTCCGCGGTGGTCGGCTCACCCCTCGTGGGGAGGCCCAGCCGTGACCTCACCGCCCCCAGCCTCCGAACCGACACCCGAGGCGACCGGTCGTAGCGTGCTCTCGGCCAGCGGGATCATGGCCGTCGGCACCTTGTTCTCGCGGCTGACCGGATTCGTCCGGGCCACGTTGCTCGCCGCGGCCATCGGCATGGCCGTCCACGCGGAGGCGTTCAACGTCGCGAACACGATTCCGAACAGCCTCTACATCCTCGTGGCCGGCGGCGTCTTCAACA
>JANLYC010000474.1:0-11804 GCA_031365435.1 Nocardioidaceae bacterium | reverse complement strand
GTGGTGGTCGTGGGGGCGGTGGTGGTCGTGGGGGTGGTGGTTGTGGTGGTCGTGGTTGTGGTGGGCAGCGTGTCTGTCGTGATCGTCACCGTAATGGGCAGCGTCGAGGTGTCCGTCGGCACAGTCACGGTCGGCACGGTGCCCGTCGGCTCAGCAGCTGCGGTGTTGGCTCCGAGACCGATCAGGAAGAGCACGCCGAAAGCAGGAATGCCTACGAAGAGGTGGCGCTTTGTCAGCTTGGCCATTCGGCTCGGCTTTCACGTTCACTGTCGGCAAGGGACTTCCCAACACCGCTGTGGTCCCCTGCGCTCCCGGTCATGCGGTCCCGCCTGCGTCGACATCGTTGCACGACTCTTTGGTGTGCGGTAGTGGAAGCGTTTCTTGCACAGATATGAAAGCTATGACGCATTTCCAGGACCTGCTCGCGCACGACCGACCAGGTCAAGATGCAGACCCAACGCCAGGTCCAGGCGCTCGGTGACCAGGACGGTGACGTCACGTTGGTCCAGCCGACACTGGCCGAGCACCACATGGTTGGCTGCCGATACGTGCCCGGCCGTCCGGCAGGCGTCCGACCCCCCGTCGAGCGCGGCAGCAGCCGACAGCGCCACGAGATCGGCCGACCCGTCGAGGTGGTGCTGGCGGGCGACGACATCCGCCACGAGGAGCACCAGACCGGTCACCGCCAGGAGACAGCACATCCACAGCACGGACCACACCGTCGCGTAGCCAGCCTCGCGGACCCGGTCAAGGGGTGCCATCGCCCTCGACCTCCACAGCGGACGACGTCCTCAGCTCGAGGCTCGGTAGCGGCATCAACAGCCACCCCGGCGGCCGTGCTACGAATGTCACGTCGACCCTTGCCAGGCCCTGCGTCCGGGTGACGTCGACCTGCGAGCCTGCCGGCGCCGTTTCGAGGGCCTGGGCGGTGGCGGTGGTGACGTCGCCTCCGCGTGCCAGCTCCCTGGCAGCGTCTCGTGCGGCGTCGACAACCCGCACGTGCGCAATCCCGATCGAGATCATCCAGACCAGGCTGAGCGCGAACGCTGCCATCAGCGGCAGCACTAAGGCAGCCTCGGCGGTGACCGAACCTTGTTGTTGGCAGTCCTTGTCGCGCACAAGCCGGTCCACGGTGCTGGATGGGGTTCGCACTGATCTCTGCTCCTTTCGCTCGACGCGATGCGGCCGGGCCGGAATCACGCCGGCCCGCCCGCACCGCTCAGCTGGTTCAGAACGGCAACAGGTCGGTCACCTTGCTGAACAGGCCCTCCAGCAGGTTGCGGCCGAAGTCGGAGGTCAGGAGCTGGTACAGCAGGCCGGCGAAGCCACAGGCCCCGACCGTCCCGACCGCGTACTCGGCCGTGTTCATGCCCGCCTCGTCGCGAATCGCGCGAGGAGACGGGACAGGGGTGTGGGAGGTTGGCCCGGCGAGTGTGCGTGACATGAAGGTTCCCTTCGATCGGTCATCTCAGCGACGACGCGGTGAGTACATGCCCTTCAGACAACCCGAGCCAGACCTCGGTCCAGGGCGGTCCGGAACCTTCTGTTGACAGCCGCCGACAGACGCTCTTGCTGGGGACGCCGGCTACAGGCCCAGGTGAGACAGGCCCCCGACGATCGTCGGCACCACGCCGATCAACATGAACGCCGGCAGGAAGCAGGCGGCGAGCGGAGCTGCGACCTTGACCCCGACTGCCCGGGCGGTCGCCTGGAGCTGGACGCGGCGCTCCCGGCGACGCTCCGCGGCCAGCCGACCGAGGACGTCGGCGAGCGGCGCGCCGGATCGGTGGGCACGCAGCATGGCGGCCCCGAGCCCGGAGAACGTCCCGTCCTCGGCCAGCCGGCTCCACTCGTGGATCGGGTCGGCTCCCAGGACCAAGCGCGCAGAGATGTCCCGAAGCCGTGCACCGACTGGTCCCCCGACTGCGCGAGCGATCGGGGCCAACGTCGACTCGAGAGGCAGCCCCGACTCGGCACAAGCGGCGAGCAGGTCCACCGTGAGCGGTAGGTCCCGCTCGACGACGGCGCGGTCTCGAGCGACGCTCGGCGGCTCGAGGCGTCCGAGCCACGCCGACAGCAGCACACCGGCCCCCAGTCCGACCACCGCCAGCACGACTCCACCTACGATCCAACCCGCGACACTGCACGCGCCGGCGCAGAGTGCGGCACGAAGGCGTCGGTCCTCGACGAATGCGCTCGCCGGCGTGGTCGAACCGCGGGGTTGCCTCGCGTCAGCCGGCGTCGGGAGGCCGAACCGGGGGGTCGCCGTCGGGACGGCGAGCCAGGTCGCCGCCGCGGTCAGCAGGCCGAGCAAGAGGTGGCCGTTCATGTCAGGCCTCGGCCGCATCGGCGATGTGCTCAACCCAGAGCACACCGAGGAGGGCGAGGACCACCCCGCTTGCGAGACAGCACAGACCAAGGGATGTGGACAGCAGGACATGCAGCGGTCTGGCTCCCATCGATGATCCGAGTGCGAGCCCGAACGCAGGCAGCACGGCGAGCATCTTCGCGGTGGCGCGCGGTGGCGCGAGCGTCGCGGTGACCTCACCACGTGCATCTTGCTCGTCGCGCAGCGCATCACCCACGCGGTCGAGCACGTCAGCCAAGGCCAGTCCCGAGCGCCCCGACACCTCCCAGGCGGCTGCCACCGCCGCGAGCCCCCGCTGGCCGGGTCGCCCGGCCAGGTCGCGGAGACTGCCGGCCACGTCGCCGCCGAGATGGGACGTGACGAGGAGCGGCGACCAGCTCGGCCGCTGCGAGCACGCACGCTCGATGGCCAGGGCGGCAGGAGTGCCGGCCCGAAGCTCGGCCGCGAGCGCGTCACACAACGCGATCACCGCACGTTGGTTGGCAAGCCTGGCGGTGCGGCTCCGCGTGCGAACGACCAGACGTCGTACGACCAGGGCTGCGCCGCCGGCGCCGGCCGCCGCCAGCACGGCACGTCCACCGACCTGCGCGTGCACCGGCGCGCCGGAGCGCATCGTCTCGACGGCCGCCAGGGACACGACCGGGACGGCGACCAGCAACGGCAGCAACGTCTGCACCGCCACCCTGGGTGAGTACGACGGCCCACTGACGGTCCGCGCTGGTCCGCCCAGCGCCAGCCACACGGTGAGCGCCGTCAGCCCCACCAGCAGCGTGGCGGACGGCGTCACCGGCTGTCGGCCCGCTGCAGTCGGTCCTCGAGCGCTGCGGCGCCCGGCCCCATGTCCGGTCGCTGGCCCGGCTGGAAGGACACCGCAGTGAGCACCCGGACCGGTCCGGATCCGGAGCGGTCCACGATGCCTATCTCGGTCATCCGGCGCCGCCCGTCGCCGTCACGACGCAGGTGCAGCACCACGTCGACTGCAGCCGCGAGCTGAGCGCTGACGGCGTCGCGGGTCATCCCGGCTGTCACGCCCAGCGCCTCGAACCGGGCCGGCAGGTCCGTCGCCGAGTTGGCATGGACGGTGCTGCACCCGCCTTCGTGTCCGGTGTTCATCGCGGCAAGCAGGTCGACGACCTCTGCGCCACGCACCTCTCCGACGACCAGCCGGTCCGGACGCATCCGCAGGGCCTGACGGACGAGCGTACGAAGCGACACCTCGCCGGCGCCCTCGATGTTGGGCGGGCGTGCCTCGAGGCTGATCACGTGTGGATGACGCGGACGGAGCTCGCCCGCATCCTCGACCACGACGACGCGTTCGCGCGGCGAGACCAGGGAAAGCAGCGCGTTGAGCAAGGTCGTCTTGCCACTCCCGGTGCCACCGGTGATGACGAAGGGGAGCCGTGCCGACATCAGGTCGCGCAACGGACCGACAGCAGCCCGGTGAATCGTGTCGGCTCCGACCAGCTCGTCGAGAGTCCAGACGCGCCGAGCCGGCACGCGCAGCGACAGGCACGTGCCCGGTCGAGCGAGCGGTGCCAGCAGCGCATGGAACCGGGTGCCACCGCGCAACCGGACGTCGACGTACGGTTGCGCGTCGTCGAGGCGCCGCCCAGCCGCCGACGCGAGCCGCTGTGCGAGCCGGCGTACGTCGTCATCGCTGGCGAAGCGGACAGACGTCAGCTCGAGCCCGGCCCCCGCGTCGACATAGACCTCATCGGGTCCATTGACCAGGACATCGGTCACGTCCTCGAGCGCCAGCAAAGGCTCCAGCGGCCCGGCACCGAGACTGTCGCGACGAAGGGCGTCGAGGACGTCGAGGACCAACGCGTCGCCGACAAGACCGGCGCTGGCCCGCAGCGCCTCGGCGACCCCGGCCGGGGTGACTCCGCTGCCGGCCTCCGCAAGCCGACAGCGGACCTGGTCGAGAACGTGAGGGTCGACTTCCGTCACGAGGTCACCGGGCCGGCCAGAAAGCCGCGCAGCAGGTCGTCACAGCGGGCCGCCAGGCTCCCCCGGCGGGGCGGGCCGAGGCCGTCGGCGATGCGCCGGGCCACACCACGTCGAGTCGGGAGCACGCAGGCGAGGGGCAGACCCAGGCTTTCTGCCATCGACTCGGGGTTGACCGCTGACGTAGCCACGGACCTCACCACCAGGTGAAGATCGGCCGCGTGCCGCTCCAGGGAAGGCAGCAGCGCCGCAGCCGCTGCGGTGCAACGGACGTCTGCCGTGGCCACGACGAGCACGCGGTGGCAGGCGGTCAGTACGTCGGCGGCGGCAGGGTCCAACCGCCGTGGCAGGTCCAGCACGATCAGCTCGCAGCTTCGCGCTGCGGCATCGAGCATCGTGCGCATCGTGACGGGTTCGATGGGATCTGCCGCCCCGCGGGCCCACGACAGCACGCTGACTCCGCGATGCTCCGGCAGCGCCGCCCGGAAAGCGGCAGAGCCCACCTGACCCTGGGTGACGGCGATGTCTGGCCAGCGCAAGCCGTCACAGTGCTCGCTTCCGAGCACGAGCTCGATCCCACCCGACAACGCGTCCGCATCGATCAAGCAGGTCTGCCGGTGGCGCGCCGACCGAACGGCCAACGCGGTCGCCAGCGTCGAGGCGCCTGCCCCGCCGCCGCAGCCCACGAGTCCGAGGATCCGCCCGACCGAGACGCCCTCGGAGACGACACCGAGCCATCGGATCAACCAGTCCTGCTCAGCCGGCAACCAAGCCACCCGAACCGCGCCGACGTGGACGGCATCCCGCCAGACGTCGATCGAGTCCGGCCGACCACACACGATGACCACCTCGGGACGCCGCGACAGACCACGACCTGAGAGCTGAGCCGCTGCATCCTGACCCAGCAGCACGCAGGACGCCGTCCGCCAGCGGGCCTGACACCCGTCGACACCGCTGACCAGGACCGGCGAGACGCCGGCCGCCGCGCACAGGCGGACGACTGCGTCAGCGAGGTCGGCGTCCGCGGTGACGACGAGCGGGGCCGTCGCGCTGGCTGGGTGGAGCTCCAGGGTCATGACTGCACTCTGCGACACCAGAGCCGACCGGCCGGACCGAGCTCGGCGATCTGTGGACGGCCGCCCGACGAAGCCGCGGTTGGGGAGAGCCCCGCCGGGCGGACTCACTGAGGACATGAAGCGGCCCCCGGTGGGGGGGTACCGGGGGCCGCAAGGCGGGTCTCGATTCCGGGGGGGATGGAATCGACCCGCGAAGGTCCAGCGACGAGGGGGGATGCCGCTGGCCCTGACGTCACAATACCCCCACCCCTGCGAGGAAACGCAAGCCGTCTGCTTCGGCCCGTATGCTCGACACGAACGCATGGGCGCGCCGCCCGATGGCTGAGTTCAGGCGAAGCAGGAGGAGGGTAGACATGCCACCCATCTCCGGAAGACCCGCAGCATTCTTCGACCTCGACAAGACGATCATCGCGCGCTCGAGTGCACTCGCGTTCAGCCGGCCTTTCTACGAGGGCGGACTCATCAACCGTCGCTCGGTCCTGCGCAGCGGCTACGCGCAGTTCGTCTACCTCGTCGGTGGCGCTGACCACGACCAGATGGAGCGCATGCGGCGCTACCTCTCGGAGCAGGCCGCCGGCTGGCACGTGCAGACGGTCAAGGACATCGTGGCCGAGACGCTTCATCACATCGTCGACCCGTTGGTGTACGACGAGGCCGTCAACCTGATCGAGCAGCACCACCTCGCCGGCCATGACGTCGTCATCGTGTCCACGTCGGGGCTCGAGGTCGTCGGACCCATCGGCGAGATGCTGGGTGCCGACCGGGTCATCGCCACTCGGATGGTGCAGCAGGACGGCCGCTATACCGGTGAGATCGAGTTCTACGCATACTCCGCGAACAAGGCCGCAGCGATGATCGAGCTGGCCGAGCAGGAGGGTTACGACCTCGCCGCGTCCTACGCCTACTCCGACTCGTCCACCGACATCCCGATGCTCGAGGCGGTGGGTCACCCGTACGCCGTCAACCCCGACAGGGCGCTGCGCAAGACCGCCCACGAACGTGGCTGGGAGATCCTCGACTTCGTCCGGCCGGTGCAGCTGCGTCGACGTGTACCGCTCGAGCCGCGGACGGCCACGCTGGCTGCGGTTGCGGTGGGGGCCGGAGTCGCTGCGGCCACGGTCGTCGCGTTGTCACTACGCCGATCTCGTCGGACCTGAACACGGCGACGGCCTCCGCACATGCGAGCGGCGCCCTCGGAAGGAAGACGCCGCCGCTGACACATGAGTACGGGCTACCAAGCGTGCAGGTCCTCAAACGTCGCCCCGGGAGTGTCCCGAAACCGACTGCCCTCATGAAGGGTGGGTCACCGCGTGGGTACCTGACTCATGTGCGGGTCTGTAGTTGTGAATCCCTTTCTACGCCGATCGGCCGCCCAACGGAAGGGGTCACGGCGTGTCGCGCGGCGCGCCGCTGTGTAACGGACTTGCCTCGACGCCGCGTGCCATCGCGTGCGCGACATGCAGCAGCCACGAACGACGCCCGTCCAGTCCGTCCTCCGCATACGCCGTGAGCGCGGCGCGGTACGCCGGCTCGAGAGACAGGTGGCCCACCTCGGGGACCACCATCGACGTGGGGTCGACTCCACGCGTCACCAGGATCAGTCGTTCGAGGCCGCGCGCCACGAGGCCGTTGGCCGTGGCGAACGCGTCGGCGACCATCAGCTCGGCGTGGACGACGGCGGCGACCGCAAGGGCCGGCACCTCCGACGAGGCAAGGATGACCGCCGACACGGCCTGCAACCTCGCTGCCACGCCGTCCGCCTGCCGCGGGCGGCCGAGCTCGGCGTCGTCGACCAGGCCGGCCGCGGCCAGCGTGTGCAACCGCGCCATCGTCTGCAACGGCGACCTTTGCAGGACCGGCGCCAGGGCCAGCAGCTCGGCGTTCATGCGCGCGGCGGCGAGCGCCACGACATCAGCCACGCCGCCCCGGAGCTCATCCAGCGACGACGCGCTGCCCTCGAGCCGGGCGCTCGCGGCGGCACCTCGTAGCAATGACTCTCCTGTCAGCTGCGGCGTCGTACGCCGCAGACCCCGGTCACGGAGCAAGGTGTCGACCGCGTCGCGAGCCGCCACCAGCGCAGAAGGGACGCCCTCCAGCTCTGCCCACCGGCGTACGTCCTCAGGAGTCAACACACGACTCAGCCTAGGTGCCCTGAGGCGGGCGAAAACCCATGGCTCACAGTGAGCACCAGGGTTCAGAGGACAGCGCGACCAGGGCGGCCTACCCCCACGAGATCGCTCACGTCGCCGACTGCGGGAAGCCCCGGGTTACGGCATTGATGCGCCGGGCCACGCGTGAGCGTCCCCCAGCAACCCGACCCGGTCAGATAACCTCGGCTGACATGGATGCCGACGATCCCGACGACGCTGACGACATGGCCGTGCGCGCCGCCAGCTTCGGCTGCGTCGCGCGAGAGTATGCCGATCACCGACCGGGATATCCCGCCGAAGCGGTCGAGTGGCTGGCCGGTCACGCACCGGTCGAGGTCCTCGAACTCGGAGCCGGCACCGGGAAGTTGACCGAGCGGCTGGTGGCGCTCGGTCATGTCGTAACCGCGACCGACCCTTCCGAGGAGATGCTGGAGCGGCTGGGCAAGACCGTTCCGCGCGCTCGGCGTACGGTCTGCTCGGCCGAGGACCTTCCGATGGCCAACGGCTCCGTCGACGTCGTCGTGGCCGCCCAGTCGTTCCACTGGTTCGACCGCGAACCGGCCCTTCTCGAGATCGCGCGGGTCCTCAGGCCGGGTGGCGTGCTGGCTCTGGCTTGGAACAACGCCGACCAGAAGGTGCCCTGGGTCCGGAAGGTCTTCAATCTCATCGGCCTCGGTGATGTCGACGTCGGCCAGGACCCGCTCGCCCAGTCGGACCTCTTCGCACCGAGCTCCCGCCGCATCGTCCGGCACTGGCAGTCGATGGACCGCCCGGCTCTGCTCGGGTTCTGCTCCTCGACGTCGCTGCTGGCGACCATGAGTAACGAGCAGCGACAAGACGTGCTCGAGCAGGTCGGCGCGATCTACGACTCCTACGGCCGGGGGCCGGACGGGATGCTGCTTCCGTGGAACACCTACTGCTACCGGGCTCGCGTGTTGGCGCGGCCCCAGAACCGAGCCGACGACCGTGACCAGCTCGTCGAGCCGCCCGTCGACCGTCGGCTCGACCCTTTCCAGCCCGGTGGCGGTCTCCAGCAGCAGCGGTCCGGTGACGACCCCGTCGACGAGGACGATCTCGACGACGACCTCCTCGTCGACTTCCGCTAACCCCTTCCTGCCTGCCTCTGGCCCTCCATGTTTGCCTAGTTCACAAGCCACCTGGCTTGTGAACTAGGCCGACGTGCCTTGCGGACCTGGGTCTTGCCTTGTGCACCTGCCGAGCCGGTATGCCGTGAACCTGATCCCAGTCGGACCCTGTCCGGCTGCGGAGCTCCACGCCGCCAGTCATACGGCCAGTCATACGGCCAGTCATGCCGGCAGTCACGCAACCAGCGGGCGCGCGTGCTGGCAAAGTGGGCACGTGCTCATCTTCCACGCGGCGCTTCCGGCGGACTGGGAAGACGCCTTGCGCGACGGCCGTTACGAGATCTCCACGCGCGGCGCAAGCCTGGTCCAAGTCGGCTTCATCCACGCGAGCCGCGCCAGCCAGGTCAGCATGATCCTCGACGCGTTCTACAGCGATCTCGACGACCTCGTGCTCCTGCACATCGACACCGATCGACTCACGTCCCCGTGGCGGCTCGACGACGTGCCCGGCGCGGACGAGTCCTTCCCGCACATCTACGGTCCGCTGGAGATCGGGGCGGTCATCCAGACGACCCAGCTGCGTCGCACAGCAACGGGTTGGGGCCTGCCAGCAGTACTGGCGGGTCACCAAAACGACTGTTAGCGTCGCAATATCAGGCCTACCAGGCCACCCCTCGCACAAGGGAGTCGCTGATGAGCACCACCCGAGATCAGCTCGATACCAGCAATGCAACTCATACCACCACGAAGGCCACCGTCGTACCCGCGACGATCGCCGACCCGGCACCCCTCGGCCTGGCCGCGTTCGCCCTCACGACGTTCGTGCTCAGCTGCGTCAACGCCGGACTGCTGCCCGACACAGCCGAACCTGTCGTCTTCGGACTCGCGTTCGCCTACGGCGGCATCACTCAGTTCGCGGCCGGCATCTGGGAGTTCGCCAAGGGCAACACCTTCGGCGCCACCGCCTTCTGCTCGTATGGCGCCTTCTGGGTGTCGTTCTGGTGGCTGACCGGCCACACCGACCTGTCGGGCATGAGCGCCAACGACGCGGCCGACGCGGTGGGGGTCTACCTGCTCGCCTGGGGCATCTTCACCGCGTACATGACCGTGGCCGCCACGCGTGTGAGCGGCGCAGTACTGGTCGTGTTCGCCCTGCTGACGCTGACGTTCTTCCTGCTCGCGATCGGTGAGTTCACGACGTCCACCGGCTGGCACCACCTCGGCGGCTGGGTCGGCCTGGCCACGGCGCTCGCCGCCTGGTACGCCTCGTTCGCCGGAGTCACGGCGTTCGCATTCAAGCGGCCGATGATGCCCACCGGGGCGCGTTGACCTGCTTGCCACACAGAGGCGAGGCTGGTGGAGTGGCGGGGTGAGACTGCGCCGCCACTCCGCCGGCCCGTCCTGACTGTTCAGAGACTGCCGACAGCATCCTCGAGGAGAGACCGATGAACGACGCTGCACCGACCGGGTCCGCTGCCAACGCGGGCAGCACCGAGACCCTCTCCAACCTGTCTCGCGAGGAGCGTCGGTTCGAGCCACCGGCCGACCTGGCCGCCCACGCCAACGTGACGGCTGCCGACTACCAGGCGGCCGAGGAGGACCGGCTGGGTTTCTGGGCCAAGCAGGCCGAGCGGATCACCTGGGCGGAGCCTTTCGACGAGGTTCTCGACTGGAGCAACCCTCCCTTCGCCAAGTGGTTTGTCGGCGGCAAGGTCAACGCGGCATACAACTGCGTCGACCGCCACGTCGAGGCGGGCAAGGGCGACAAGGTCGCGTTCCACTGGATCGGCGAGCCCGAGGGAGACACCCGCGACATCACCTATGCCGAGCTCAAGGACGAGGTCTGTCAGGCCGCAAACGCTCTCATCGAGCTCGGCGTGAAGACCGGCGACCGGGTCGCGATCTATATGCCGATGATCCCCGAGACGGTGATCTCGATGCTGGCGTGCGCCCGCATCGGTGCGCCCCACACCGTGGTGTTCGGGGGATTCTCAGCCGACGCGCTCAAGGGTCGGATCCAGGACTGTGACGCCCGAGTCGTCATCACCGCCGACGGTGGCTACCGGCGCGGCGCCGCGTCAGCGCTCAAGCCGGCCGTCGACGACGCCGTGAAGGAGTGCCCGGACGTGCGGTCGGTCCTCGTCGTACGCCGCACCGGGCAGGACACCGAGATGGCCGACGGCCGCGACGTCTGGTGGCACGACATCGTGGGCCGGCAGTCCACCGAGCACGCGCCCGAGGCGTTCGACGCGGAGCACCCGCTCTACGTCATGTACACCTCCGGCACGACCGGCAAGCCGAAAGGCATCCTGCACACGACCGGCGGCTACCTGGTGGGGACCTCGTTCACGCACTGGGCGATCTTCGACCTCAAACCCGAGACCGACATCTACTGGTGCGCCGCGGACATCGGCTGGGTGACCGGCCACTCCTACATCGTCTACGGACCGCTCGCCAACGGCGCGACCTCGCTCATGTACGAAGGCACACCAGACACCCCGCACAAGGGCCGCTGGTGGGAGATCATCGCTGAGCACAAGGCCACCATCCTGTACTGCGCACCGACCGCGATCCGCACGTTCATGAAGTGGGGCGCGGAGATCCCGGACGAGTTCGACATGTCCTCCCTCCGGGTCATCGGCTCCGTGGGTGAGCCCATCAACCCCGAGGCCTACATCTGGTACCGCAAAGAGATCGGCGGCGACCGTGCCCCGGTGGTCGACACGTGGTGGCAGACCGAGACCGGCATGATCATGATCAGCCCGCTGCCCGGCGTCACGGCCGGCAAGCCCGGTTCGGCGATGAAAGCCATCCCCGGTGTCGAGGCGCTCGTCGTCGACGACGCCGGCGAGGCGGTCAAGCCGGGTTCGGGTGGCTACCTCGTCCTCACCGAGCCGTGGCCGTCGATGCTGCGGACCATCTGGGGCGATGACGAGCGCTTCAAGGACACGTACTGGTCGCGGTTCCCCGGTGTGTACTTCGCCGGCGACGGGGCCAAGCTCGACGAGGACGGCGACGTCTGGCTGCTGGGCCGGGTCGACGACGTGATGAACGTGTCGGGCCACCGGCTGTCGACCACCGAGATCGAGTCCGCTCTCGTGTCACACCCCAAGGTCGCCGAGGCCGCCGTGGTCGGTGCCAACGACGAGATGACCGGCCAGGCGCCGGTCGCGTTCGT
>JANLYC010000466.1:0-2041 GCA_031365435.1 Nocardioidaceae bacterium | reverse complement strand
CCCGCCTCGTGGCTCGCACCGGCGCAGACGAGCTCATGATCACGACGATGACCCACAGCCCCGCCGACCGGGTGCGCTCGTACCAGCTCGTCGCGGAAGCCGCGGGGCTGCAGGCGCCGCTCGCCCCGGCAGACTGATGCGGTGCCCGAAGGCGACACCCTGTTCAAGACGGCCGCTCGCCTGAGGGCTGCGCTGCAAGGGCACGTGCTCACTCGGTTCGAGGCACCCAGGCTCCGGGGTGACGCACCGCGGCTGGGCGAGCGGGTCGTGCTCGTGGAGGCGCGCGGCAAGCACCTCCTGATCCACTTCGAGGGCGGGCTCGTGCTCCGCACCCACCTCCGGATGACGGGTTCGTGGCACGCGTACCGCGAGCGCGAGCGATGGCGGAAGCCGGCGCACCTCGCGCGGGTGGTGGTTGGCACCGACAGCGGCTGGCTCGGCGTGTGCTTCCAGGCTCCCGTTGTGGAGACGTACCACCGCGCGGCTGCCGAGCCGGAGGTGCTGGCGGCCCTCGGCCCCGATCTGTGCCTGCCCTCGTCGCTCACCGATGCGGTGATCCACGACGTGGTGGCGCGGGTGGCTCGCTTCACGGCGGCTGGCACCACGCTCGGCGAGGCGCTGCTCGACCAGCGCATCGCGGCCGGCATCGGCAACGTCTACAAGTCAGAGGCGTGCTTCGCCGCGGGGCTCGACCCTGGGACGCCCATCGAGCGAGTCGACGAGGAGGCGCGCCGGCGCGTCTGGTCGGTGGCAGCGCGTCAGCTCCAGGCCAACCTGGGTCGGGCCGAGCGACGCACCCACCCTGCCGGGCTCGCCGTCTACGGCCGGCGGGGCCAGCCGTGCCATCGCTGCGGCACATCGGTGCGCATGGCGCGCCACGGGGACCTGGCTCGCAGCACCTACTGGTGCCCCACCTGCCAGACGTGAGTACGGTCCCTCGGATGCCCGTCGACGCTGCCACGATCCGCTCCACCGTCGCCGCCTACTGCGCGGCCTTCTCCGTTGGCGATCAGGGCGGCTACGTCGAGCAGTTCGCCGAGGGAGCCTGGATCGAGGATCCGGTGGGCACCCCCCGCCACGAGGGTGCCGAAGCCATCGGTGCGTTCTTCGCGCAGTCGGCCTCGATGGCGGAGTCGATCGAGCTGCGCCTCACGGGGCCCGTGCGGGTGGCCGGCAGCGAAGCGGCCTTCCCGATGCAGGCTCGCCCCGCGCTCGGCGGTGCCACCTACGTCGTCGACATCATCGACGTGATGACCTTCGACGATGCGGGGAAGATCACCACCATGCGAGCCTTCTGGGACCCGGCCGAGATGCGTCCGGCCGACGACTGATGGGGGCCATCCCGGCCCGGCTGAGCGTGGTGACCCTCGGCGTGCGTGACATGTCGCTCATGCGGGCCTTCTACACCGGCCTCGGCTGGGCCGAGCAGCCCAACGCCAGCGACCAGTTCTGCGCGTACCTGCTCGGGGGCACGCTGCTGGCCCTGTATGGCATCACCGACCTCGCCGCCGAGGCCGCCCCGGGTGAGCCGCTCACCAAGCACGGCTGGGGCGGGCACACGCTCGCGCTCAACGTTGACACCCGCGACGAGGTCGACGACGTGGTGCGGGCCATGGTGGCGGCGGGCGCTCGCAAGGTGGGCCAGGTCGACGATCGGCCCTGGGGGGGCCGCTCGGGATATGTCGCTGACCCGGAAGGCAACCGCTGGGAGGTGGCGTGGGCACCGGGGCTTCGCTTCGACGAGCGCGGTGCTGTGCTCGGCTGGCCCCCGCTGTGACAACTGACCACTTGACCAGAATCTGACCTGCGTATAGCAACGCCCCCGAGGCGCTTGACCTGGGGGGGCACATGCGGAGATCCGGGAGAAGCTGGCGCGCCGTCGCGGCATGCGGTCTGGTGCTGGCGCTGTCGTCGACGGCCGGGGTGGCTCGGGGCAGCGAACGAGCGTCACAGACCGCCACGGCCACCACGCGGCCGAACATCGTGCTGATCCTCACCGACGATCAGCGCTGGAACAGCCTGTGGGCGATGCCCAACGTGC
>JANLYC010000380.1:0-1808 GCA_031365435.1 Nocardioidaceae bacterium | reverse complement strand
CACGCGGACCAGCGCGGCGACCGGAGCCTGCCCACCACGTGAGCGCAGGTGGTCCCCGTAGACGTCGAACAGGGCGGAACGGGCGTTCACAAGGAGGCAGTCTGCCGCACGCTTTCCACAAGCGGTGCGATAATGGTGCGAGGTAACTGATGCGCCACCGGCGTCTCGACCCGTCAGGGGTGGAGTCTCGGCGCTCACGACGAAGGGTAGGTGCGCGCATGGCGGCGATGAAGCCGCGGACGGGTGACGGTCCGTTGGAAGTCACGAAGGAGGGTCGCGGCCTTGTCATGCGCGTCCCGCTGGAGGGTGGCGGCCGGCTCGTGGTCGAGCTCAACGCCGAGGAAGCTAAGGCGCTCGAGCAGGCCCTCAGCCTGGTGACCAGCTGAACCACACCCACTCAGTCAGTCGTCCCGGACCCCGGAGGTCGTCATCACCTCCGGGGTCCAACCTTGTCTGCGGGCGCTAGGGTGCTCGCGTGTCGACCCCCTCGCCTGGCCCGCAGCCGCTGCCGCCCACGATCGAGCTGAGCCCGACGGACCTCCTCGCTGCCAAGACGCGGCTCGTGGCGATCGGCTTCAGCCGCGGTGGCGACGAGAGCGCGCGTCAGGGCCGCTCCGAGGAGCCGGGCGAGTATGTCGTCGGGCTCGGTGCCGAGCTGGCGCTGCGTGACCTCGGCGTGGACCCCTTCGCCGTACTCGACCGAGCCAAGGCCGGAGGTGACGGCGGGGAGCTCGTGTCGCTCGAGCTCTTCGGGTCGTCCGTCGAACAGGTGTTGCTCATCGGTCTGGGAACCGGCCGCGGGCAGGACTACCGCCGAGCCGGCGCGGTGCTGGCTCGAGCCACGCGGGAGCGGGGGCCGGCGGCGACGTCGATCGCGGCTCTGGCCGACGACGACCAGCTCGCGGCGTTCACGGAAGGGCTGGTGCTGGGCTCGTTCGGCTTCCATCGCAGGTCGGGCGAGAAGCCCGGGGAATCGGCCCGCGTCATCCTCACGGACATGCTCGACAGCAGGGAAGCGCCCCGTCGGCGCGTCGACCGGGCCACCGTCCGGGCCGAGGCATCCTGGCGCTCGAGAGCATTCGCCCTGACCCCGTCGAACGAGAAGGGCCCACAGCAGCTGGAGCAGTGGGCAACGGAGGCCGCCGACCGGGCCGGTCTCGGCATCACCGTCTGGGACGAGAAGCGCCTGGCCGCCGATGGTTTCGGAGGAATTCTCGCCGTCGGGGCCGCGTCGGCGTACGAGTCGCGCTTCATCCGGCTCGACTACACCCCCCGGAAGGCTCGCAGTGACACACCGCACCTCGTGCTCGTCGGCAAGGGGATCACGTTCGACACCGGTGGGATCTCGATCAAGCCCCGCGACGCGATGATGACGATGAAGCGCGACATGACCGGTGCCGGCGTGGTCATCGCTGTGCTGGGCGCGCTCCGCGAGCTCGAGCTGCCGGTCAAGGTGACCGGTCTGGTGCCGACCGCGGAGAATGCCATCGGCGCTGCGGCCATGCGTCCTGGCGACGTGATCACCCACTACGGCGGACGCACGACCTTCGTCGGCAACACCGATGCCGAGGGACGGCTCGTGCTTGCGGATGCGCTCGCGTACGCCGCAGCGAACATCGACGCCACGGCGGTCGTCGACATCGCCACGCTCACCGGCGCCGGGAAGATGGCGCTCGGCACCTCCCTCGGCGCCCTGTTCGCCACCGACGACGACCTGGCTGCGGCGCTGACCGCAGCGGGCGCCGCGGCCGGGGAGCCGGTGTGGCGGCTGCCGCTGCTCGACGTGTACGAGCCGATGCTGGACGAGA
>JANLYC010000342.1:0-1637 GCA_031365435.1 Nocardioidaceae bacterium | reverse complement strand
AGCGTTTAGCCACGGAGCATGCCAACTTTGGTACATCCGGTGCCGCGTGGCTGTTGTCGTGCACGGGCTGGCCCAACAGCGCGCGTCGCACGTTGCCTCGGCCGACGTCCTCCACCGACGCCGAACTGTTGGTTCTGGCCGGGGAGGAAGATCCCAGCACGCCTCTCGTCGGGGGGCAGGCGCTGGCCAGCGACCTTGGCTCGGCCGCGGTGCTGCTGGTGTCGGAACTGGCCGGGCACACGTCCTTCGGAAGCTCGGCCTGCGTTGACGAGCACGTAGTCGAGTACCTGACCTCCGCGCGCGCCCCCGCGCCGGAAACCGTGTGTCCGCGCGGCTAAGGGCCGAGATCTGACGCCGGTTCGCGATCCGTCGCGTTCGGCGCGGTGTGTCAGATTCTCGCGAGTCGCGGCGACATGGCGGCAGAGGATAGGCGGCGGAGTGACGCATCGTGATCTGCGCGCTCAAGGCGGTGACAGCGCATCTCGCGGTGCAGTTGCTGCCGGCACAGATCGCAAGGCTTGTCGCGAGGGGCGACACTTCGGCTCGGCCCCGGCTACTTTTCACGGGTGGAGTTTGTTGAAGCGGACGGGCTCAGGATTGCCTACGAGCGGGTGGGTTCGGGGCCACTTCTGGTCCTTGTCCACGGCGCGGGCGAGGACAGCCGTATCTGGCAACGGCAGCTCGCCGTGCTGGCCGACGAGTTCACCGTCGTGGCTTGGGACGAGCCAGGGGCCGGCCGGTCCTCGGACCTGCCCGCGAGAATGACCTTGGCGGGCTTCGCGGACGGGCTTGCAGCGCTCGTCGGGTCGCTGCAGCTCGGGCCCGCGCATGTGGCCGGCCTGTCCTGGGGCGGCACCGTGACGCTGGAGCTGTACCGCCGCCACCCCGGGCTCGTTGCGACGCTGATCATGATCGACACCTACGCCGGCTGGAAGGGGTCGCTACCCGCGGACGAGGTGCGCGCTCGGGTTGCCGGCGCCCGCCGGATGCTGGTCGCACCGCCGGAGGACTTCGACCCCACCCTCCCGGGACTCTTCGCCGGCGAGCCGCCGGCGGCCTTGGTGCCACTGCTTGCCACCATCGCCGCCGACGTCCGCCCCCCCCCCCACGGGTGCGAGCTGGGCCTCATGGCCGAGACGGACCTGAGCGATCTGCTGCCTCAGATCGGCGTTCCCGCCCTGCTGATCTGGGGCGACTCGGATGTGCGCTCGCCGCTCAGTGTCGCCCGCCAGTTCCAGGAAACGATCCCCGCCAGCCAGCTCGTCGTGATCGAGGGGGCAGGCCACATGAGCCACCTCGAGCGACCTGACCAGGTGAACGACGCCCTGCGCGATTTCTGTCGCGCCAACCCTCCGCGTGCGGTGTAGTCGGCGCCGGGCGACCACCACGACGTCCCACATGCGGCAACTGCCGCCGACAGTGACGCACTCGCCCTGAGCAGGGCATCGCGACTCGGCAGTTGCCGCGGGAAGAGCTCGATCCGGAGGATGGAAGGCGCAACACTGAAGAGATGAGCATCCGTCGTGGTGAGGTCCCGAGCATTAGCGCGCTGGTGAACGTGCGCGTGGACGGACATGGTGGTTCGGCATCCTGCTCGGTGGGCTGCTCGTCGCTGCGGGCATCGCGGAGACGGTTCG
>JANLYC010000320.1:0-9348 GCA_031365435.1 Nocardioidaceae bacterium | reverse complement strand
TCGCTGCCGGCCCCATTGCGACAGCCGCCCGCACGTCCGCGGGAGGAACGGCGGTAGCCCCGACGGTGTTCGAGGCTCCCGGGGCCGAGGCCGCGCTCGCCGGCAACGGCGGCGGCTTCTTGCAGGGTGCCCTGGTGGGTGCGGCTGCGGCCCTGGTCGGCGTGCTGGTCGGTGGCTGGTTGTCGGGTCGGAGGCGACGCGGCTGATGCGCGCTCTCACCGCCGCCGCCCTCCAGGTCCAGCCGCAGCCCGGCCCGCTCACCGGGGACTCGATTGCGAGCAACGTCGAGCACTGTGTGCGGTGGGTCCGTGACTGCGTGGCAGCCACGGCTGCCGACCTCGTCGTCCTGCCGGAGACCTGTACGACCGGGTTCACCCCGGGAGTCGGCCCGGACGAGCTGTGGGACCTGGTCGACGAGATCCCTGGCGCGCTCAGCCGGCCGCTGCACGACGTGGCCGCGGACCTGGGCATCCACTTGGTCTACGGCGCGTACGAGCGCGGTTCGACCCGCGGTCTCGTCTACAACTCTGCGGTGCTGGTCGGACCGGACGGGTCGACCCTCGGGGTCTATCACAAGACCCATCCGTTCTGTACTGAGATCATCACCGGCGGCGGCTGGGTGACCCCGGGGGACGACACGTGCGTGGTCGAGACCGAGCTCGGCTCGATCGGCCTGATCATCTGCTTCGACGGCGACTACCCCGAGCTGTCGCGAATCAGCGCACTGCAGGGCGCCGAGATCATCGTGCGGCCGTCTGCCCTCCTGCGCAGTGCCGACATCTGGGAGCTCACCAACCGGGCGCGTGCCTATGACAACCACGTGTACGTCGTCGGCTCGAACGCCACCGGGGTCGACCCGGCCGGGGTGCTCTACTTCGGCAACTCCATGATCGTGACGCCGGTCGCCGAGGTCGTCGCACGCGCCTCGACATACGAGCAATGGGTCGTCGCCCGGTTGGACCCAGCCACAGCGTTGCAGTCGCTCACGCCGGGCAGCAGCGTGCGGCAGGGGTTCGATCATCTCGCCGATCGCAACCTCGACTTGCTCAAGCGGCACGCCGACACCTTGTCCGGGCCGGGCGCAACGCGTTTCGACTACCGTCGCGCCGGTGCGCCGCGACCCGAACCCGACCCGGCCGTGGTGCACGAGCACAACCATGCCGAGGAGATCCAGTGACGCGACGGATCCGGGTCGGCATCGACACGGGCGGCACCTTCACCGACGTCGTCGCGGTCGATGAGGACAGCGGAGAGCTCGTCACGACCAAGACGCCCTCGACCCCCGCGGATCCAGCCATCGGCTTCATGACCGGGGTCGACAAGGTTTTGAGTGCCCTGCGCGTGGGCGCGGACGCCTTGACGGCTGTGTCGCACGGAACCACCGTTGCGACCAACAAGCTGCTCGAGGGCAAGGTGGAGGATCTCGGCTTCATCACGACCGAGGGCTACGAACACATCCTCGAGATCGCCCGGCAGTCCGTGCCCGATGGCTATGGGAACTCCTATTTCTGGGTCAAGCCACCGCGCATCGTCCCGGCCGACCGGGTCAAGACGGTGCGCGGGCGGCTGTCGGTCGACGGCTCCGAGATACGGCCCTTCGACGTCGACTCGGCCCGCGCAGCGGCAGCGTTCTTCAAGGCCGCCGGGATCGGGACCATCGGCGTCTGTTTCCTGCACTCCTACGCCAATCCGGATCACGAGCGCGCCATGCGCGACGTGATCGACGAGGTCTACCCCGAGGCTGTCGTGTCCATCTCGTCGGACGTGCTGCGGGAGTACCGCGAGTACGAGCGATCCGTGACCACCTTGGTCGACGCCGCCGTCAAGCCGAACATCCGTCGCTACGTCGCCAACATCACCGGTCGGCTCAACGCATACACCACGAGTGCCTCCGACGCGCCACGTACCGTGCCGTTCTACGTCATGAAGTCGAACGGGGGTGTGCTCTCCGCGGACGAAGTGGTGCACCAGCCGATCTCGACCGTCCTGTCCGGACCCGCGGCGGGTGCGTTGGGCGCGGCCGTCGTGGCCAGCACGGCCGGGTTCGACCAGGTCGTGACCTGCGACGGCGGCGGCACCTCGACCGATGTGACCGTCGTCATCGGCGGTCGTCCCGCCCTGACCACCGAGGGCACCGTCGGCGCCTATCCGAGCAAGATCCCGATGATCGACGTCGTCACGGTCGGGGCCGGCGGTGGCTCGATCGCCTGGATCACGCCCGAGGGCACACTCAAGGTCGGTCCGCAGTCGGCCGGAGCAGATCCGGGCCCGCTCTGTTACGGCCACGGCGGCGACCAGCCGACGATCACCGACGCCCACGTGCTGCTCGGTCGCATCCCGCCCCATCTGCTCGGCGGCGAGGTACCACTCGAGGTCGACCTGGCGAGGCACGGCGTCGAGGATCTGGCGGGCAAGCTCGGTCTGTCGTGGGAGAAGGCGGCGACCGGCATCCTCGAGATCTCGGCATGGAACCAGGCCAACGCGCTGCGCCAGATCACGGTGAAACGGGGGCTCGACGTCCGTGACTTCCACCTGGTCACCTTCGGTGGCTCTGGGTCGCTCCTCGCCTGCCGTCTCGTCGACATCCTGGGTCTGAAGGGCGTCGTGGTCCCGCTCAACCCCGGCAACCTGTCGGCGTACGGTCTGCTGACCGTCGACGTTCGCAACGACTACGTGCAGACGGCCGTGACCAGGCACGCCGCCCTCGACGTCGGCAGGCTGACCAGCATCGTCGACGACCTGACGACCCAGGGTGACGCCGCCCTGTCCCGTGAGGGCTTCCCCATCGACGAGCGACGCTTCGAGCGGTCGGCCGACCTGCGCTACTTCGGTCAGGCCTACGAAGTGCGTATCCCGATGCCGTCCGGACCGATCGACGCCGCGCTCACCGACACGGTCGTCGCGGCCTTCCACGACGAGCACCGGTCGCTGTACGGCTACGACTTCCGCGACGACGACCGGCAGGAAGTGGAGTGGGTGAACATCCGGGTCACCGGGGTCGGACCGATCCGCAAGCCGGAGGTGCGTGCGGTCGCCGGAGGAGAGGGTGCCGACGTCGCCGTGACCGGCACACGCGCGGTGTACTTCAACGGCTGGGTCGACGCGACGACCTACGAGCGGTCCCGGCTCGGACACGGCGACGTCGTGACCGGACCGGCAGTGCTCGAGGAGTTCTCGTCCACCGTGCCGCTGCATCCGGGCTTCCGCGCCGAGGTCGACCGCTTCGGCAACCTGCTGGTGTCCCATGGCTGACATGCGCCCGGACGTGCCGTACCGCCTCACCGACAGCACAGACGTTGACCCGATCCTCGTCGAGATCGTCGAGGGCTACCTCGCCTCGGTCGAGATGGAGGTCGAGACCGCGATCGGGCGGACCTCGAGGTCGCCGATGATCCGGGACGCCCATGACTACCGGGCCGGCATCCATGACCGGCACCTGCGCAAGCTGACCGGGCGGTCGTACTCGGCGCTGGTACATCCGGTCGCGCGGGACTACGCGATCGACGAGATGAGACCGGGAGACGTGTTCTTCCACAACGACGTCTACCGGTCCGAGGGTGGCATCGGCCACCTGCCCGACCTCTGCGTCACCGCACCGGTGTTCCATGACGCCGGAGACGGCCCGCGGGTCGTGGCGTTCGTCCAGGCGTTCGGCCACCACGACGACATCGGGGGAGCGGTCCCGGGCTCGATGCCGTCCCATGCGACGTCGGTGTTCGAGGAGGGCCTGATGGTGCCGCCCATCAAGCTCTGGGACGAGGGCGTGCCCTGCGAACAGGCCCTGAAGATCATGACCCGCAACTCCCGGATGCCGGAGTCCCTCGCCGCCGACCTCGACGCCGAGTGCTCGGCGTGCCTGATGGGGGCACGGCGGATGGCCGAGCTGTTCGACCGCTACGGCGTCGACCAGGTCGAGGCGTGCTTCGACGCAATCCTCGACAAGACCACCGAAACGTTCCGCCGCGAGATCCTCGCGAAGATCCCCGACGGAAGCTATGTGTGGGAGGACTACGCCGAGCATGACGGCGTCGACGAGCCGAGGCTGCATGCCCAGCGGATCACCCTGACCAAGCTGCCCGACGACGGCGGCCGGATCATCATCGACTTCACCGGCACGGGCCCGCAGGCCAAGGGGCCGATCAACCACTGCGGTGACTACGCCGACGGCAACTTCCTCAAGAAGTGGCTCGCACCCATCCTGCGCAACCTCGCCGACACCCCCGAGCGGATGGCCGAGCTCGACGTGAACGAGGGCGTCGTACCCCTGATCGAGATGCGCTTCCCACCCCCCGGCACCTTGCTGACGCCGATCTTCCCCGCTCCGACGAACGCGCGCACGTTCGTGATCCTGCGGCTGCTGGGGGTGCTGGCCGGGGTCTTGGCGAAGGCGGTGGACGGTCGGATGCCGGCTGACCAGGAGACGATCCGTTACACGGGGGTGTACGGCGACGACCTCGACGGCAAGCCTTACCTGATGCGTGAGGTGCTCGGTGGCGGGTCGGGCGGGCGCTACTACGCCGACGGCGAGGACACCATTCACGTCGTACCCGACTCACGCAACCTGCCCACCGAGTTCAGCGAAGGCCGCTTCCCGTTCATCGTCGAACGGCTCGGGCTCGCGGTCGACTCCGGTGGTGCCGGTCGCTACCGGGGTGGCTGCGGCTACGAGAAGCACATCCGGATGCTCAAGGACGCGCACTTCATGTCCATCGCCGACCGCTCGATCCTGGCGTGCTGGGGCGTCAAGGGTGGCCGCGCGGGTCGGTCCTTCGAGGTGACCGTCGACGTGGGTGGCCCGGACGAGCGTGTCGTCGACGCCCTCGCGGACGCCGAGTTCGTCGCGGCCGGGCAGCTGATTCGCATCCGGACCACCGGGGGCGGTGGCTGGGGCGACCCCCTGGAGCGGCCGTATGTCGACGTGGCGCGGGACGTCGCCTGGGGCAAGGTTTCGGTCGACGGTGCTCGCGACGACTACGGCGTGGTCGTCAGCACCGACGACCTCGTCCACACGGTGACGGTGGACGAGGCCGCGTCGGACCTGCTGCGCGAAGCCCAGCGGGCGCGGCGGGCGGAGCGGTGGGCGAGCGACGGCGAGCCCTTCTTCGACCGCGGCCCTGGCTACGCTGCGCTGGCGGGTGGTGCGCCGTTCCCCGACGTCGACCTCCGCACCTGACTTAAGCCGCGAATTGGGGAAAGTGCAGGCGGAGTACGGCGTGTCGACCTGCACGTCCCCGCAATTCGCGGGGAGGAGTCAGTCGAGAAGGCCGTCGCGGCGGGCGATGGCCGCCGCCTCGGTCCGGCCGGCGGCCCCGAGCTTGGCCAGGATGTTGGACACGTGCACGCTGACCGTCTTGGTGCTGATGAACAGCTGCTTGCCGATCTCACCGTTGCTCCGTCCCTGCGCCACCAGCGCGAGGATCTCGCGTTCGCGGGTGGTCAGGCGGGTGTCGTGCCCGGCGTTGTCGGTGCGCCGTGGCGTCACGGACCCCAAGGCCCGCAGCTCAGCCACCAACGGGGCGGCGCCGAGCCGTTCGGCCGTGCTGCGCGCCGATTCGAGCAGCGGCCGCGCCTCGGCGACCCGACCGAGGGCGCGCAGAATGGCGGCGAGGCGGGCCTGCGAGCGGGCCGTCTCGAACACGTGCCCGAACGCCGCGAAGTCATCCACCGCCTGGACCCAGGCCTGCACGAGGGCGGCCTGGTCGGGTGCATCGTGACCGGCGATCCAGCGCAGGCGCGCGAGCTCGGCCCGACAGCGGGACATCCAGGCTCTGCCCTCGGGCCCGACGACCTTCCACCGGCGAAGCCCTCGGCTGAGCGTCTCCTCGGCCGCAGCTGCCAGCTCGGCCCCCCGGTCGACCAGTCCGCCGCGCTGGTCGGCGCTGGCCCTGCCGGCCGCCGTGGCGAGCTGGCCGATCATCAGCCCACTGAGACGGATTCGCGCCATGAAGTAATGGCTGTCCCAGTGGTGGCGGATGACCTCGAGCACATGGTCGTGCGCTGCCTGTGCCGCGTCGAGATCGCCCTGGTCGCCGTACAGGTCGATCAGTGCTCCGCCGGACAGGATCGACAGCATGCCGTCGGAGTCCCATTGGCTGCGGACATGAGCCAGGGCCTCGAGAGCGGACACGTCGCCGCGCGATGCCCACACCATCAAGGCGGCAGAGGTCAAAGCAGCCTCCGCGGGCTCCGGCGGCGCCTCCCCGGTCGCGTCGAGGATGGCGAGTGCATCGTCCCAGTCGCCGCAGACGTAGGCCGTGATGCCGGCGATGACGCGGGCGTCGAGTCCGTACGGCGCCCACGGCCGGCCCAGCTCGACCGCGCGCCGATAGGCACGTTCGTAGGCCTCCCGAGCATCGCTGACCCGACCGGCCTCGAAGAGCACGCCGCCGATGTTGTGCAGGCCCCGCAGCTCGCTGGGCACGTCGTTGGTGGCGCGCGCCTTGTCGATGATCGCCAGCAGCGTTCGTCGGGAGGACTCCGGGTCGCCAGTCCGCTCGTCCATCCGGGTCATCGTGGTCGTGGTCTCGGCGATGACTCCCGGCAGCCGTAGCTCCTGCCCGAGTGCGAGCGCTTCGTTGGCGGCTGCCATCGCTTCCTCGTCGCGGCTCCAGGCCAGCAGCGCCCGCGACCTGATGCCCATCAGCTGGGCGCGCATCGCGGTCGGCGGGTCGGTCGGGACGAGCGCGAGCGCCCGGTCGACGATGCCGAGGACGTCGATGTCGGAGTCGACGACCAGCGCCGCGCTGGCGAGTGCGTGCATCAGGCGCACCCGGTCGTCGTCGTCGATGAGGGGATCGAGGCAGCTCGCTTGTTCTCGAAGCAGCTGGGCGCCACGCAGGGAGTGGCCGGCGGTGCTCACCGCATCCGCCGCCTTGATCGACAAGGTCACGAGCTCGGTCGGCGACAGGATAGGTTCGCCCGCCTGCTGGCTGACCATCTCGAGCGCGATCTCGTAGTGTTTGGCCGCTTCATCGGGCCCGCCGACGCTCATGGCCTCGTCGCCCGCGGCGATGCTCGCGCGTACAGCGGTGGGCAGGTCGTGCGACGCGCGCGCGTGCCGGGCGATCTCGGCTGCGGTGCTCGTGACATCCGGCTGGCTCAGGACCGCGGTGTAGGCGCGGTGCAGCCGTACGCGCTCGCCAGGCAGCAGGTCGTCATAGACCGCCTCGGCGAGCAGGGCATGGCGGAAGGCGTAGCCGTCGGCCCCGACCGGCAACAGCAGGTTGCTGTCGACGGCTGACCGGACGGCTCGGTCGAACTCGGCCGGCGGCAGGTCGACGACCCGTGCGAGGAGTTCGTGCGAGACACGCCGGCCGGCAACCGACGCCGCTCGCAGGGTCTGCCGCCCGGCATCGTCGAGCTGGTCGAGCCGTAGCAGCAGGACGTCCGCGAGGTCGTCCGGGATGGCCCGCGAGGTGAGGTGGGAGCGATCGGTGGCTGCGACGAGCTCCTCGGTGAAGAAGGCGTTGCCTTCGGCGCGCTCCACGATCGTGTGGATGGCCGACTCCGCGAGCGCGCGCGGGTGAAGTGCGTGGACCAGTGATCGCACATGGCCGTCGCTGAGCCGGTCGAGCTGGAGCCGGGCGACCGTCGTGAGTCGTGTCCACTCACCCACCGAGGCGCGCAGCGGGTGCTTGCGGTGCAGGTCGTCGCTTCGGTAGGTCGCGACGATGTGGACATCGTCACCGAGCCGGCGCGTGAACAGGAAGCTGAGCAGCTCGCGGGTCGACTGGTCGGCCCAGTGGAGGTCCTCGAGCAGGACCAGGACCGGCTTGCTGGTGGAGAGCTCGTCGAGGGTGGCGAGCACCGAGGCGAACAGGTCAGCCCGGTCCATGGGCTCGGCGTCCACCTCGCGGTCGGAATCGGCCGCGCCGCCGATGAGCCGCCGCCCGGGCAGCAGCCGGTGGATGGCCGGGTTGGCACGGACCACGGCGTCAGCGACCGCGGGCTCGTCGCTCGCCAGCCGGGCGAACACCTCGGTGAAGGGCAGGTAGGGCAGCACGCTGTCGCCGAAGTCGAGGCAGTGACCGATCAGGACCCGCCAGTCGGCAGTCACCGCATGCTCACGCAGCTCGGCCAGCAGTCGGCTCTTGCCCACGCCTGCGTCACCGGACACGATCACCGCGGAGGCTCCACGGGACAGCGCGGGAGTGCTGGTGCGGTGCGGCGGATCGCTCGGCAGCCCGGTCAGCTCGATCAGCTGGCGGAGTTCGTCGGTGCGACCGATCATCGGACGCAGCGCAGGCGCGTTCACGAGGTCCATCATCGCGGGTAGCGCCGACAAGGTGCGGTCGGTGTCCGCGTACTGCTCGCTCGTCGTGGTCATACGGGCTCACGGGCTCACAGGCTCAGGGATCAGGACTCGGGTGCTGGGACGACTCAGGCTGTCCGCGGCGCGTTGCGGCGCTGACTGCGCTTGGCTGCGAGCTCCCTTCGGCGCTGGCGGCGAGCGACCCGATGGCGACGAGTCAGCTCCGCCGTCGCCACCTCGTCGGCGATGCGCTGGCGGTGGAAGTCGAGCTCGGACGCGATGAACGGGGCGGGGATGTCGAGCGGGTGCAGCATGATGGAGCCTCCTCTCGCGGTGCTCGTTGCACCGACACCACGAACCTGCCCTCCTGAGGCAGCGACCTACATCGGGAGAATGACTTATCTGCGCTCGGCCCCCCCCGCCGGCTACCTCAGACGACTGAGTCGTGGGCGCGGACGACGACCACGGCCGTCGGCGCGGGGTGCAAGGATCCGGTTGTGCCCGCCATGCCCGTCGTGCCCTCGCTGCCACCGCCGTCCACGCCGGACGGTACGCCGGCCGAGCTCGTCACCGAGCTCGGCGCCCGGGTCGGCGAGATCACGGCCGCGACCTGGTGCGCCGCCCTGCTGGCAGGTGCCGACGTGCACGACTACGCCGGCATGCTCCCCTATCTCGGCAGCAACTGCGCCAGGGCCGCGTTCGATCCGAGCTGGCACGACTACTGGCACCGCACGTGGGGTGGTCGCGGCCTGCTCTACGTCTGGACGGACGCCGCGTCGGACCTCGTCGTCTCCGGACTGCATGACGAGCACTGGCGGCCGGCCGAGATGTGCCTGAAGGTGGCTACGAAGCGTGAGATCGGCGAGGCCGGACCCGGCGCCGTACTCCTGGCCACCCACGAGCTTGTGCGCGTGCGGAGCAACGCCGTCCGTTGCCTGGGCGTCGTGGGCGACACTGAGCACGTGTCGGTGGTCGAAGCGGCCCTCGGCGACGAGGACCCGGCTGCACGACGGGCGGCTGGCCGGGCGCTGGGCCTGCTGGCCCGCAGGCTCGACCTCGACCTCCCCGACCTCGACCTCCCCGGCCCTGACTGATCC
>JANLYC010000317.1:0-5513 GCA_031365435.1 Nocardioidaceae bacterium | reverse complement strand
GGGTAGGCATCCTGCAGGAGTGCCCGGTACTCGGTCTCGACGATCGCGCGCTGCTCGTCCGACAGCGCCTGCAGGAACGGTCCTGCGCCGGTCCCGGTCATCCATAGGAAGACCGTGTCAGGGCCCGGGAGGACATGCAGGTAGGTCGTCTCCCACGCGTCCACCTCCAGCCCCCGCGTCGCGAGGTGGTCCAGGTAGGTCGATGCGTCCGGCGTCGACGGACGCTCGAGCCCCTCCGTCGCCGCGGCGAAACGTGGACCGGCCGCGAGGTCGTAGAGCAGTCGATGGCTCGGCTGGTCGAAGTTCCCCGGCACCTGGATCGCCAGCCAGCCGTCGGGAGCGAGGGCGTCGACCCATGCGGGCAGCAGGTCCAGGTGGTCGGGCACCCACTGCAAGGTCGCGTTCGAGATCAGGACGTCGACCGGCTCGGCCGGTACCCACGCACGGAGGTCACCGAGCTCGAAGTGGATGCGGTCACCGGCCCGCTCGAGTGCCTGATCGATCATCGCCGGGGACGCGTCGATGCCGACGATCGAGGCCTGCGGCCAGCGGGTGGCGAGCCCGGCCGTGAGCGGACCCGGACCACAGCCGAGGTCGACGACTCGGCGCGGCGCGGTGGCCTGCACCCGGGACATCAGGTCGAGGAACGGACGTCCGCGTTCGTCCG
Organism: Nocardioidaceae bacterium; assembly: GCA_031365435.1. GTDB lineage: Bacteria > Actinomycetota > Actinomycetes > Propionibacteriales > Nocardioidaceae > JANLYC01. Next base: position 4,846 of record JANLYC010000317.1, on the reverse strand, counting down.
CGAACTGCAGGTAGGTCTCGGGGTTCCAGTGTGCTCCGGGCACCGTCCGCTCCTCTCCGCATGTATCTTGACGTCAAGATACCATCTCTCCTCGCGAGTGTCTCCATGTCAAGAGTCTTGATGGCGTCACCGTCACCTCTAGACTGCGACGTATGACGGCTCCGGACGAGGTCGACCGCCTGGTCGAGGCCTGGCAGCGCGAGCGCCCTGAGCTCGACGTCGCCCCGATGCGGGTCCTGTCCCGTGTCACCAGGCTCGCGCGCCACCTCGATCTCGCCCGCCGGCAGGCGTTCGCGGCCCACGACCTCGAGACGTGGGAGTTCGACGTGTTGTCGGCGCTGCGCCGTTCCGGGCCACCTTACGAGCTCTCTCCAGGTCGGCTGATCCGCGAGACGATGGTCACCTCCGGCACGATGACGAACCGGGTCGACCGGCTGACGGCCAAGGGCCTCGTCGCTCGGCTGCCCGATCCCGGAGACCGCCGCGGTGTCCTCGTCCGGCTCACCGACGAGGGCCGGGCCCGGGTCGACGCCGCGCTCGACGGACTGCTCGAGCAGGAACGGCGGCTGCTGCACGAGCTGGACCCACGCGACCAGTTCGCGCTGGCCGACCTGCTGCGCACGGTCGTCGCCCCGTTCGACGACCCCTGAGTCTCAGCCGGGCAACCAGGCATCGTCCCACGCGAAGGCGGCCTGCTGCCTGGCGTGGTCGAAGACGCCCGGGTGCAACCGCTGCACCCAGTCACCGTCCGGAAGCGCATCAAGGTCGAAGAACCCCAGCTCGGTCGACTCGCCGTCTCTGCTCTCGAGGCGACCCCCTTCGATGACGCACGAGAAGACGCTGACGACCGCCTGGATGAGGTCACCGTTCGGATATGCCGTGACCGGGTGGGTCTGGACCGCCACGACCGCCACGGGTCGCACGATCATGCCGGTCTCTTCGTACACCTCACGCACACAGGCCTGCGCTGGCTGCTCGTCGGGATCGAGCGCACCACCGGGAACATCCCAGCGACCGTTGTCGGACCGGCGATGCAGCAGCACCCGGCCGGCATCGTCCCAGACGATCCCGGCGGCCGCCGGCATGAGGAGCAACCCGTGCCCTACCTGCGTCCGCAGCCCGGCCAGGTAGTCGGAGATCGGCATACGGCGATCCTAGGTGGCGGGTCTCTCAGACCTGCTCGGCAGCGTCAAGCCAGGCATGCTCGAGCGCGTCCTTCTCGCCCTGGAGACCGCGCAGCTCGCCATCGAGCTTCGCGAGCCGCTCGTAGTCGCTGCTGTGCTCCGACATCGCGGCGTGCACCTCGTCGATGCGGCGTGACAACCTGTCGATCTGCCGCTCGACCTTGGCCAGCTCCTTCTTCGCCGCGCGCTGGGTGGCCGCGTCTCCGGCCCCTCTCATCTCGGTCATCTCGGTCGTGGTGCTTGCGTCAGTGTTGGCCGTCGTCGGCATACGACGCTCGGCCTCCTGGCGTGCCCGCCTGGCCATGTACTCGTCCACACCACCGGGGAGCATCACGAGGCTCCCGTCGCCCAGCAACGCCGACACCGAGTCGGTGACCCGCTCGAGGAAGTAGCGGTCATGCGAGATCACGACCAGCGTGCCAGGCCAGCCGTCGAGGAAGTCCTCGACCACGGTGAGCGTGTCGATGTCGAGATCGTTGGTGGGCTCGTCCAGCAGCAGCACGTTGGGTTCGTCGAGGAGCAGCCGGAGCAGCTGCAGCCGCCGCCGTTCGCCGCCGGACAGGTCCCCGATCCTCGCGGTCAGCCGGTCGCCGGTGAAGCCGAACCGCTCGAGCATGGAGGACGCCGTCACCTCCTTGCCACCGACCGACGCGACCCGGCGGATCTCTTCGACCGAGTCCAGGACGCGCTGCGCGGGGTCGAGATCGTCCAGCGTCTGGGTCAGCTGGGCGAGCTTGACCGTGCGCCCCGTGCGGAGCCGGCCGGCCTCCGGAGCGAGCTCTCCCGCCAGGACGGACAGCACCGAGGTCTTGCCGGCACCGTTGGCGCCGATCAGGCCCACGCGGTCGCCGGGGCCGAGCCGCCACGTCACGCGGTCGACGAGGTGGCGACCGCCCCGGGTGATGGTGGCGTCCTCGAGGTCCAGCACGTCCTTGCCCAGCCGCGCGGCCGCGAACCGCTGGAGCTCGACGCGATCCCGTGGTTCGGGCTCACCGGAGATCAACGCGGCGGCTGCATCGAGGCGGAACTTGGGCTTCGACGTGCGCGCAGGCGCGCCCCGGCGCAGCCAGGCAAGCTCCTTGCGCATCAGGTTCTGCCGTCGCGACTCGGTCGCAGTCGTCTGCCGGTCGCGTTCGGCCTTGGCCAGGACGTACGCCGCGTAGCCGCCGTCGTAGGTGTCGACCTGCGCGTCGTGCACCTCCCAGGTCGTCGTGCACACCGCGTCGAGGAACCACCTGTCGTGCGTGACGACCACCAGCGCGGAAGCCGATCCGTGGCCGCCTGCGGTGAGGTGTCGCGCCAGCCAGTCGACGGCCTCGATGTCGAGGTGGTTGGTGGGCTCGTCGAGGAGCAGCACATCGAGGTCGGCGAGCAGCGTCGCCGCCAGCGACACCCGCCGCCGCTCTCCGCCGGAGAGCCCCGCCATCGTCCGGTCGAGCTCGAGCCCGGCCAGCAGGTGGGTGACGATGTCGCGGGTGCGCTGGTCCGCGGCCCACTCGTGGTCGGCGCGGTCGCCGACCACGGCCGACCTGATCGTGGCGTGCTCGTCGAGGTCGTCGTGCTGACTCACCATCCCCCAGTGCAGACCTCGGGTGTGCGTGAGGCGACCGGCATCGGGCGGCTCGAGCCCGGCCAGGATGCGCAGCAGGGTGGTCTTGCCGTCACCGTTGCGACCGACGATGCCGATGCGGTCCCCTTCCTGGACACCCAGGCTGACGTCCGACAGCAACGGTCGGACACCGAAGGCCTTGGACAGTCGCTCTGCGTTGATGAGATTCGGGCTCATGTGACGAGTCGTGCTCCAGGGACCGGACCGCTGGCCCGTTGCACCGAGCGACACAGGCCGGAGCTCGACAGCGCCACGGCCAGGTCGACAGCGTGGTCCTCGTCCGCGGCGAGGAACAGGCACGTCGGACCAGAGCCGGAAACGAGCGAGCCGAGAGCGCCGTACTCCTCACCGAGGTCGAGCGTTCGTCGCAGGGCAGGTCGCAGACGCAGGGCCGCCCCCTCCAGGTCGTTGTGCAGGGCCTGGCCGACGGCATACGGGTCGCCGGTGCGCAGCGCTGCCATCAGCTCCTCCGGCACGGCTGGGTCGGGAATGCCGTCGTTGCCGCGGACGCGATCCAGCTCGGCGTAGACGTCAGGCGTCGCGAGGCTGCCGTCGGCGTACGCAAGCACCCACTCATAGGTGCCGCGGGCCAGCACCGGAGAGATGTTCTCGCCGCGCCCGGTGCCGACGGCCATCCCGCCCGTCAGGCAGAAGGGCACGTCGGAGCCGAGCTCGGCAGCCAGGCGCAACAGGTCGTCGTGAGATGCCCGTGTCCCCCACAGCGCGTCACAGGCGACGAGCGCACCGGCCGCATCCGTGCTGCCGCCGGCGAGACCGCCGGCGACCGCGATGGCCTTGTGGATGCTGAGTGCAGCTCCCAGGTCGACGTCGAACTCCCTGGCCAGCAGCACTGCCGCCCGGATGGCCAGGTTGTTCGAGTCCAGGGGGACGCCGTCGTGGCCCTCTCCGGTGACCGACACGGTGAACGTCGCGTCTGCCGCGGGCCGGGCCTTGACCTCGTCGTACAAGGAGATCGCCTGGTAGACCGTCGCGACCGGGTGGTAGCCGTCGTCGCCGGGAGCGCCCACGCTCAGACCGAGGTTGATCTTGGCGGGTGTCCGCACGGTCGCGGCGCTCACGGCGCTGCTGATGTTCATACGGGCTTCACGACACGAGGTTACGGCGCGACCGCAAAGGCGTCGGCCAGTCGGGTGAAGTCCTCGACGGTGAGTCGTTCGCCCCGGGTGGCCGGATCGATGCCGGCGGCACGCAGCGCCGCCTCGGCCCGGGTCGCCGAACCGGCGTAGGACGTCAGCGCTGCGCGCAGGGTCTTGCGCCGTTGGGCGAAGGCCGCATCGACGAGGGCGAAGACCTGGTCGCGGCCGGCGCTGCCGGATGGCCGGTCGCGTCGCACGAGCGCGACCAGACCGGAGTCGACGTTCGGCGCGGGCCAGAACACGGTTCGTCCGACGGTACCGGCGGTGCGGACCTCGGCATACCAGGCGGCCTTGACGCTGGGGATGCCGTAGACCTTCGAGCCCGGGCCGGCGGCGAGCCGTTCGGCGACCTCGAGCTGGACCATGACCAGGACCCGTTCGATGCTGGGGAAGGCGGCAAGCAGGTGCAGCAGGACGGGGACGGCCACGTTGTACGGCAGGTTGGCGACCAGGGCCGTGGGGGCTGCGCCCGGGAGCTCGGTGATGCGAAGCGCATCCGCCTCGACCACGGTCACCCGCCCGACGTCGTCCGGAGCGTAGCTCGCGATCGTCTCCGGGAGCGCCGCCGCGAGGACGGTATCGATCTCGACGGCGATGACGCGTGGCACGATCTCGAGCAGCGCCAGCGTGAGCGAACCGAGACCAGGTCCGACCTCGAGGACCGCGTCCTCCGGCTCGAGCCCGGCGGCGCGGACGACCCGGCGCACCGTGTTGGCGTCGATCACGAAGTTCTGACCCCGCTGCTTGGTCGGGCGGACGCCATACCGCTCGGCCAACGCGCGGCGGACGAGGCGATCGGCCGGGTCGCGATCCACGAGGCGGTCGGCGCGGTCGCCGACTTCGTGGGCATGGTCAACGGGTATGTCACCGAGCAGGAGCCGTGGAAGGTCGCGAAG